>CAZBIK010000060.1:0-13817 GCA_964491955.1 uncultured Ferruginibacter sp. | reverse complement strand
AGTAATCCTTCAATAGTATATTTCATAATATTTTTAATATAAGGTATAATTAATAAGCAGGCAACACCTGCAATGATGATGATGCCTGTTGCAACACCCCAGATCAGCCATCCGAATGCTTTGCCCAATGGCCCGGCAATGCCGTATATGGTGAGGGTTTCCATAACAAAAAGCGGAAAGGAACCGATCCCACCGGGAGTAGCGATCATGGCAAGGGTTGCCAGTGTTAAAACAGCAAATGCTGCTTTGATATCCAGGTGTGATGTGCCCTCCATGGCCTGGAAGCCGATATATACCTGCAACAGGTAGAGGGCCCATATCAAAAAAGTGTGGAACAGGAACAGGCGTTTTTTCCTGAATTGTTTAATGGTCCTGAATGCTGCACCGATCCCCTTAAAAAAGAGATTGATCCTGGAGATGATCTTATTGCCGGGATATTTTTTAAACAGCATTTTAATGAAAACTATAATAGAAACAATACTGCCAATGATTATCAGCAGGTTGGCCCATAAAGGGATACCGGCTGTTTGGCCCATATTGATAATTTTTTCCTGCACATATTTACCGATCAGGCCGATCTGGATCAAAATGGTTAAACCAATAAAGATGAGAAAGCAGACCAGGTCAAATGTGCGTTCAATAATGATGGTGCCTACCAGTTTTCCCACATTCAGCTTTTCGTATTTGGCCAAAAAAGTGCATTTTAAAATTTCGCCGAGGCGGGGAATGGCCGAATTGGCCAGGTATCCGATCATCACAACTGAAAATACATTCTTAAGCTTTGGTTTAAAGTCCAGCGGCTCCATGAGCAGTTTCCACCGAATGGCACGTACCAGGTGGCTCAGCAGCGACATGACAATGATCGGGATGATCAGCCAGTAGTTGGCAAATTTAAAAGCCCCGGCAAATTCAGATTTTTCTGCTGCGGTCATATCTTTCAATTGCCACCAGACCAGGAAAATGCCGGCACCTAAAAAAAGAAAATATTGCAATATGGCCAATAACCGTTTACGCATAATCGCTTACAAATTACGAAGGGAAAAAGGAAAGACAAAAAGTATCCGGTATCCGGTATCCGGTATCCAGCATCCAGTATCCAGCATCCTGTATCCGGCATCCCGATCCTACAACAACATATTATCAATCAGCCGTACATCTCCTAAAAAGGCCGCCGCCAGGGCAACGGTTTTTTGTTTGCCATCCCAATGGTCGATCAGTTCCAGCCCGTTGGCGCCGGCGATCTCCACATAATCAACGTTAAAACCTGCTTCTGTTAAATGCAGTGTTGCTTTTTGTTTCAATGATCCCAGGTCACCGGGTTGCATACCGTTTTTAATGATCAATAAGGCTTCAGATATTTTTAAAGCCTGCTTCCTGTCCTTTTCAGACAACCTCAAATTCCTGCTGCTCATGGCAAGCCCGTCTGCTTCCCGGAGCGTAGGGCAGATGATGATCGTTGTTTTTATCCCCTTGAGTTCGGTGAGTTTCTTAATGACCATGCATTGCTGGTAATCTTTCTGGCCCAGGTATAACCTGTCTGCCGGGATAATATCCAGCAACCTGTTCACCACCAGGCAAACACCCTGGAAATGCCCCGGCCTGTATTTGCCTTCCAGCACGGTTTCCAGGTAGCCCAGGTCATATGTTTCGGCATTGGCAGTACCATTCGGGTACATTTCTGAAACCGATGGCAGCAACAATACATCGCAACCGGCTTTTTCCAGTTCATCAATATCCTTTTCAAGGGTACTGGGATAATTGTCAAAATCGGCAGGGTTGTTAAACTGTGCCGGGTTTACAAAAATGCTGCACACCGTGAGTGAATCCTTTTCTTTTGAGGCATTTATCAAAGAAATATGGCCGGGGTGCAGGGCGCCCATCGTTGGAACAAAACCAATGTCTTTGCCCGATATTTTTTGCTGTAACAGATATGCAGAGACATCTGCCGCCTTCCTGAATAGTATCATATTAGTATCATTTACCCGTCAACTGCCTGTTGATTCTGATTTTTACGGATTAAATATCGTACTTTTGCAGCGGCTTAGAACATTTATCAGCAACAAACAAAGTGTAAATGAGTACAAAGAAAAGAATTTTATTTATTGCCAACGAAATGTCACCCTACCTGGAGCTTACGGATTTTGCAGAAATTGTAAATAAGCTGGCAGTAAAATCCAATGACAGCGGGATGGAAGTGCGTTGTATCATGCCCCGGTTCGGGGTGATCAATGAAAGAAGGCACCGGTTGCATGAAGTGGTGAGGTTGTCAGGTATAAATGTAACGATCGATAATGATGATTACCCGCTGGTGATCAAAGTGGCCTCTTCGCACAACGCACGCTTACAGATCTATTTCCTCGATACTGATGATTATTTTAAGCGAAAGTCAATTTTTACAGACGAGAAGGAAAACTGGTTCGATGACAATGGTTTAAGGACCGTATTGTTTTGTAAAGGCGCCCTGGAAACGGTTAAGAAATTCGGATGGCCACCCGATATCATTCATTGCAGCGGCTGGATGACCGGGCTGATCCCGATGTTCATTAAAAATGCCTATAAAAAGGAACCGGTATTCAGCAACAGCAAGATCGTATATACCATCGGCCAGGCCACTTTCAAGGAAAAACTGGAAAAGGATTTTCTGAAAATGGCTGCCATCAACGATTACATCACCAAAAAAGAACTGGAACCTTTTAAGGACCTCAATAATTTTGCCATGTTCAACGGTGGCGCAACCTATGCCGATGCCATAACTTTTGGTGCCGAAAAAGTTGATAAAAAACTGGTTGACCTGTTTTCAAAAGTAAAAGGCAAGAAGGTACTGAAATATGATGAAGCCAGTGATTTAACAGACTATTTGCAATTGTATGCCGACCTTGCAAAGTAGAAAACTGAACAGCTTTTATAAAATTAATATGGTGCAAAAACGTATTCTTCCCTTAGCGATAACTGCTATCACATTATTCTCGATCATTGGATTTAACTGTACCAAACTGGATACGACCGACCTCGGCAGCGACCTGTTGCCGGCTGTTGACAATGTAAACACATTTGATACGATCCTTACCATTAACTCTACACAGGGTTTCTTCAATGACTCTTCCTACATCAGTAAATATGATGATTATACGGTGGGTTCTATCAGTTTTGACCCTTTGTTCGGGTTGACACGGGCCAGTATCTTCATGCAGCTGAAACCACCCTTTTATCCCTATTATTTCGGGAACATCGGGGATACCATTGTGGGGCTTGATTCTATAGTACTTTGTTTAAAATACAGGGGCTTTTACGGCGACAGTACATTACCTGTTCACCTGGAAGTGCGTGAAGTGAATGATTTCCAGTTCGGCATAGATTCCGTATACAAGGAAAATACAACTGCATACCAGCCCAATACCATGGGAACGATCCTGGCCAGTGCCAATATTGATGTTCGAACAATGGGCAATTATATCAGGTTCGAAAATGGAAGGGATTCGGTCAATAACCAGATACGCATCAAATTGCCTGCAGGCTGGGCATCGCAATTGTTTAACCGCGACAGTATTGCCGCCAATGCATTGAACAATGCCTTTTATTCTGATTCGGTTTTCAGGCGTTTTTATCATGGAATTGCCGTGTTGGGTGGCGGTGGCGGTAACGGGCTGATCTATACCAGCCTGTCTGATACTGCAACCAAACTCGAGATCCATTACCGGAAAAAGACTGCGGGTAAAATTGACTCTGTTTATTCTTCATTCAGGCTCAATCCATCCATGTCGGACAATGCACCAAACAAACCGGTATCCAATACCGCAAATTATATTAACCGAACCAGGGCGGGTTACCCGATCAGCAACCCGCAATCGGGCGAACACTACCTGCAAACTGCACCGGGTACCTATGTAAACCTGCAGATTCCCGGGTTGGCCGGTTTATCAAACCGGATCATTCACCGGGCTGAGATCATTATTGAACAGATTCCAACAGACCCGGTACTTGATGAAAAATTAGCGGCTCCAAACTTCCTTTACCTTGATCTGATAGACAGTGGTGCCGTACCTAAATGGAAACCCGTTTATTTTGACCTGAATACCGCCAAGTTGTATGACCCGGATTATAAAACGGCCATACCATATTGGCCAGGAGAGATCGATTACCTGTATTTTGGCGGGTACCGGAGAAGTAAAACAGGGCCTTTTGGAGACCAGATCAAGTATTATAATTTTAATGTATCGAGGTATGTTCAGCATATTGTCACCAACCAGATGCCGGTTTACAACATGCGTTTATATGCACCTTTCAATATTAATTATGCACAATATTCGGTTGCCCTTTTACCCTACGAAAATAATCTTTGTTTCGGAAGGATCAGGATCGGCAGCGGCTCCAATCCCAGCTACAAACTCAGGTTGAGGATCGTGTATTCAAAATTATAAAAGGCAACTTTTTAAATACCTGCCAAAGTCCTTCTGTTTTTTCAGAAGGACTTTGTTCATTAGCCCATACAACCTTATCTTTGCCATCTTAAAAAATAATACATGCCATATTTATTTACATCAGAATCAGTAAGTGAAGGACATCCTGATAAGGTTGCAGACCAGATCAGCGATGCATTAATAGATAACTTTTTAGCCTTTGACCCGCAAAGCAAAGTGGCCTGCGAAACGCTGGTTACAACCGGGCAGGTTATCCTGGCAGGGGAGGTTAAAAGCAAGGCCTACCTGGATGTACAGGAAATTGCACGTGGTGTGATCCGCAAGATCGGGTACACCGTAAGTGATTATATGTTTGAAGCCAATTCATGCGGCATCTTATCGGCCATTCATGAACAATCGGCAGATATAAACCAGGGAGTTGACCGCAAGAAAAAAGAAGAGCAGGGTGCCGGCGACCAGGGAATGATGTTTGGTTATGCCACCAATGAAACGGATAATTACATGCCGCTGGCATTGGATCTCGCCCATTTTATCCTGATTGAAATGGCAGCTGTCCGCCGGGAGAAAAAGCAGATCAAATACCTGCGTCCCGATGCAAAAAGCCAGGTCACCCTGGAATATGACGACAATAACAAACCGGTAAGGATCGACGCCATTGTCATTTCAACCCAGCATGATGATTTTGATGCGGATGAAAAAATGCTGGCAAAGATCAAGAAAGACATCATCAATATTGTGATACCAAGGGTAAAAGCCAAGTATCCAAAATACAACCATCTTTTTAACAGCCAGATCAAATACCACATCAATCCAACCGGCAAGTTTGTGATCGGTGGCCCGCACGGCGATACCGGTTTAACAGGCCGCAAGATCATCGTGGATACTTATGGCGGTAAAGGCGCACACGGCGGCGGTGCTTTCAGCGGTAAAGACCCCAGCAAGGTTGACCGCAGTGCGGCTTATGCTACACGCCATATAGCCAAGAACCTGGTGGCTGCCGGATTGTGCGACGAAGTGCTGGTGCAGGTTTCCTATGCCATCGGTGTAGCTCAGCCTACCAGTATCAATGTGGTTACTTACGGAACTTCCAAAGTAAAAATGAGTGACGGGGAGATCGCCAAAAAAGTTATGGCCATGCCATGTTTTGATATGCGTCCTTACTTCATTGAAAAACGCCTGAAACTGCGTAACCCGATGTACAGTGAAACAGCTGCTTACGGGCACATGGGACGTACCAACAAGACCGTTGAAAAAACATTTACTTCTCCTGATGGTAAAACCGTGAAAAGGAAAGTGGAACTGTTTACCTGGGAAAAACTTGATGCCGTAAAGGATGTAAAGAAAGTTTTTGGATTGAAATAGTCCATCTCTAAATCTCCCCCAAAAAAGGGAGACTTGTAAAGACCATAAGTTTGCAAGAGCTTATGGTTTTTTAATTGCTTTAATTAAGATTAAATTTGAATTGTGAAAAATTTCCGCCAGCATCAGCACCGCCCCAAAAAAAATACATTGGTTATCGGCCGCAAGGCTGTTATGGAAGCCATGCAAACAGGTAAACAACTGGAACGCATCTACCTGCAAAGCACTGTTCATGGAGAAGGCATTGATGAAATAAAAAAACTGGCCGAAAAAACGCAAACCCCGATCAACAAAGTGCCGGTTGAAAAACTGAATAATTTCAATGTAAGCAACCACGAGGGTTGTGTGGCGCTGATCGCCAAAGTGCAGTACCAGGACCTCCAGGACGTGATCTCATTTATTGTGGATAAAGGTGAAACACCGCTTTTTTTAATACTGGATGGTATAACTGATATCAGGAATATCGGGGGCATTGCCCGCAGCGCATTTTGTTTTGGAGTGAATGCCCTCATCATTCCCGATAAAGGGGTGGGGGCTTTGAATGAGGATGCCGTGCTCACTTCAGCAGGTGCTTTGGAAGAGATCGCCGTATGCCGGGTGAACAGCCTGATGAAAACAGTGGATGACCTGCACATGAACGGCATTAAGGTTTTTGCCAGTGAAATGAAGGCAACAAAAAAAGTGTATGAACTGGAACTGAAAGAGCCCTGCGCCATTGTAATGGGCGGGGAGGAGAAAGGGATCTATCCTGCTCTTTTAAAGATCTGTGATGAGCAGTTCCAGATACCCATGACCGGCGATTTTGATTCCCTGAATGTATCGGTGGCCACTGGTATTGTATTGTATGAAGTAATGAAGCAGCGGCAATAGTTTTCAACCGGTTTTTATGATGGTACAGAGAACAGGTAGCGGATCTTTTGCCTGAAACCCCTGATCTTTGGCAGTTCCTTTCCAAGCCTGGCATATTCATGTGTAATGATGAATACCGGATCCTCTGTATTTATATTATGTGTAATTCCATAAACAGCCGGCGCTGTCTCTTTTTCATAAGTCCCGAACAAGTGATCATAGATCATAAATATGCCCCCTATATTTTTATCTAAATATTCAGGGTTGGTTCCATGATGTACCCGGTGATTGGAGGGTGTATTGAATACCAGGTCGATCATGCCCAGCTTTCCAACTTTCTCTGTATGGATCAAAAAATTGTGAATGGAAGTAATGGTTTCAATGAAGATCACCATTACCGGGGGGAACCCGATATAACAAAGTGGTGTCCAGAACAGGAAACGGTAAAAAAGGTGTAAAAAATTGGTTCGCCATCCGATTGAAAGGTTTAAAAATTCAGATGAATGGTGTGTTACATGTGCTGCCCAGAAGATCCTGGTACGGTGACCCAGCAAATGATAGCAATAATGAATGAGGTCACAGCTTAAAATGCCCGCTATCCAGAGCCACCAGGAATAATCCGGTTTGAAAATTGAAAAACTGTATGCAAAAGTATACAAACTGAGTTGTACACCCTTCATAAAAACACCAAGCAGTATCAGGCATGCACCAATTTGTATATTGGCCTTCACATCCCTGATCATCTTTTTCCCGGGCTGCTGGTGAAGGAGTAAAATTAATTCAACAGCAAAGGTGATCGTCAACAGGATAATTGCTATTAAATTGAATTTGAACATGCTTAAAGGAATTAAACCGGTATGATGCAGCCACTGCCAGGGTTGTAAAGTAGATAAAATATGTAAAACCGCAAAATGGCAGGATTCAGATTTTTATGAATTTCAATCAATCTTTTTAAATGCATGTATTTAAAAATTGTAATTAGGAATTCTCCTTTGATTATTTTTGTGATATGAATACGCAGTATAAACTGGTAGAATGCCCCCGCGATGCCATGCAGGGATGGCCGCATTTGATCCCTACCGATAAAAAAATTGAATACATCAATGCCTTATTAAAAGTGGGGTTCGATACCATTGACTTCGGCAGTTTTGTTTCACCAAAGGCAATACCGCAGATGGCTGATACCAAAGACGTAATTGGGAATTTGGAATTGGGGGGTAGCCATTCAAAACTGCTGGCCATTATAGCCAATGAAAGGGGGGCTCAGGATGCTGTAGTTTTTGATGAGATCAGTTACCTCGGTTTCCCGTTCTCGGTTTCCGAAACTTTTCAAATGCGCAATACCAATTCTACCATTCAGCAATCGCTGGGCAGGGTAGAGGAGATACAAAATCTCTGCATCAAAAATAAAAAAGAACTGGTGGTTTATATCTCCATGGGCTTTGGTAACCCTTACGGCGATCTGTATAATGAAGATATTGTTTTTGAATGGGTGAATAAACTGGTGGATATGGATATCCACATCATTTCACTGGCCGATACCGTTGGACTGGCCACTAAAGAACAGGTTTACCAGGTTACCAGCTACCTGGTTGATTCTTTGCCCGAAACAGAGATCGGAGTTCACCTGCACTCAACGCCGGCAAACTGGAAAGAAAAGCTTGATGCTGCCTTAGAGGCCGGTTGCATGCGTTTCGACGGGGCCTTAAAAGGCATTGGCGGTTGCCCCATGGCTGATGATGAACTGGTGGGAAATATGGATACAGAACGGATGATCCCTTATTTTAAAGAAAAAAATCTGCTGAACAACCTGGATATGGATGCATTGGCGGAATGCAGCAGGATAGCCGGAGAATTATTTATTTTGCCACAAATACACTAATCAACACAAATGGAAATTTTTAAATTGCCACGAATGCACGAATAAAAAACATTCGTATTATTTCGTGTACATTCGTGCATTAGTGGCAACAATATGAATTTCCATTTAGAATTTTCTCCCAGACCATTTGATATTAAGATCAGCCATCAGCAGCGCTTATTGCTGATCGGTTCATGCTTTACCGAACAGATCGGCACTAAACTGGCCGGCCATAAGTTTACTGTACTGGATAATCCCAATGGCATTTTATTTAACCCGGTAAGCATTACCAAATCTGTTTCATCTTACATTGATTATAAGCAATACAGCGGATCAGACCTGTTTTACCAAAATGAATGCTGGAACAGCTGGGAACACCACAGCCGTTTTTCTCACCCGGATAAGGAAAAATGTCTGGCAGGTATAAATGCATCCCAGGCAAAAGCAAATGCGTTTCTAAAAAAAACAGATTGGTTATTGATCACCCTTGGTTCGGCATTTGTGTATGAACTGGGAAATAAAAACGTGGTTGCCAATTGCCATAAAGTACCCACCGATAAATTTACCAAACGGCTTTTAACTGCTGAAGAAGTAATAGCTGATCTGCAGACCATGATTGAAAAAGTTCTGGCATTCAATCCGGCGATAAAATTTATTTTTACCATCAGCCCGGTCAGGCATTTGCGTGATGGATTTGTAGAGAACAACCGGAGCAAAGCCACGTTGATACAGGCTGTACACCGGCTTGTTGAAAAAAATACGTCCTGTTTTTATTTCCCGGCCTACGAACTCATCATTGACGACCTGCGCGACTACCGCTTTTATGCAGAAGATATGGTACACCCCAATTATGCGGCCACCAATTATGTTTGGGAAAAATTCATCTCCACCTGTATTGATGAACCATCGCAACAGTTAATGAAAGAGATCGCGGTGATCGTTGCGGCTAAAAATCATAAACCATTCAACGCAACCTCTGAACAACATAAAAAATTCCTGCAAACCAACCTGGAAAAAGTGAAAAAGCTTCAACAGCAATACCCTTATTTATCCCTTAATGAAGAATTAGAGTTTTTTAAATTTTGATCTCAAGGTTCCCCCTTTAGGGGGCGGAGGGGGTTCAATGTATCCTGTCCCCCCGCACTTCCATTTCTTTCATCAGTTCCTTTTCATATTTCAGCCATTCGGCCCAGCGTTTGCGCACCACTTTCTTATCCAAATAATGTTCGGCAAGGGTTATGAATAAAGTGTAATGCCCGGCCTCACTCTCCATGAATTTGCGGTAGAAGTTGCGCATGTAAGCATCATCCAGTCCTTCACTCAGCCTTTTAAAACGTTCGCAGCTGCGGGCTTCGATCAGTGCCATGGTCAGCATCTGGTCCAAAAAACGTTCCTGCGGGCTGCCATCTTTTTTCTGAAACTGCAACAGGCTGTTCACATACACGTCTTTGCGTTGCCGGCCCAGTTTCAGGTTGCGTTTTTTCAGTTCGGCGATCACCATCCTGAAATGCCCCCATTCTTCGGTAACGATCGGGCTCAGTTCATCAACCAGTAATTCCTTGTCCGGGTTTTTGGTGATCAGTGAAATGCAGGTGGTTGCAGCCTTTTGTTCGCAATATGCATGGTCGGTTAAAATTTCGTCCAGCTGCAGTTCGGCCAGGTTCACCCAGCGGGGATCGCTGGGCAACTGTAAACCTAAAATATTTTTGATGTCGGTTGATAGATTCTCCATAGGTACAAAAATAAAAGATCCCGGTCACCTGAAGCAACCGGGACATTTATAAATTTGCCTTTCTGTTTTAATGCAATGCTGATCTTTTACTGTTTGGTAATAGAAAATGTTGCATTATCATTATAACTTGGCGAAATGCCGATCGTGCCGTTAATTACACTGTTGCCAGTTGAGTATTTGCCGGCAAAATTGTAGATAATTCCAATTCCGATCGTATAAGTGAATGTACCCTTTACACTGTCACCAACCACGGTGTACGTACCGGTTCCCAGGTCAGGGGTAGTGGCATTGTTCGCAGCTACATCAAGCGCTCCGCCGCTTTTAAAGTTCAAAGAGAAATAATTGGTTGATCCCCCTCCGTTAATGGTGTAGGTGCCATTCCACTTGCCTACAGTTGGATTAGCCGGAGCTGGTGTATCCTCTTTACTGCATGAAGCAACAAAAAATACCAGTGCCAAAGCAGGTATTAATAACAATAGACTCTTTTTCATGATTTTTGATTTGATGAATTATTAAATTCCTGTTTCTGTTACTGCTTAAAACAAACATCATACCATTGCGGGCCAATGTGGGTATTTTGTAAGTAATACAATGTTAAAACCCTGACCCGCAAAAATGCGGCATTTAATTTTAACTGTAACTGGCTCAATTAGTTGAATGCATTGCTTTGTTTTAATGCAGTTTTTAGTATTTTACATAAAATTAAAAGCCTGTATGAGAATTGTACCTTTTATTGCTGCAGCTGTGGTTACTTCCGGGTTGATCGTTGTGTTGGATTCAAAACTTGTTTTACCGGCCCCGCTGGGTAAATTATTAAGTCCCCAGCATGGTATCTGGCAAAATGCCGAACCGGTTTCGGAAGACTTTACCGCAGATTTAAAATTCCCGCAAATGAACGGCAAAGTGGATGTGTACCTGGATGACAGGCTGGTGCCGCATATTTTTGCTGAGCATGCAAATGATGCCTCGTTTGCCCAGGGTTTCCTGCATGCCAGGTTCAGGCTCTGGCAAATGGAACTGCAGACCTTTGCCGCGGGCGGCAGGGCCAGCGAGATACTTGGCGAAAAAGGGCTGCTGCATGACCGTGAGTTCAGGCGGCTGGGTATGGTGTATGCAGCTGAAATTGCATTGGCGGAAATGGAAAAAGACCCGGTCATCAAAGCCCAGTGCGATGCGTATACGGCTGGTGTGAATGCCTATATTGAAACCTTAACGGAAAGCAGCCTGCCGCTCGAATATAAACTGATCGGTTATAAACCCGAAAAATGGAGCAACCTCAAGACATCTCTTTTTTTGAAATACATGAGCTACGACCTGGCTGCGCATGACGATGATTTTGAACTCACCAATGCCAAAGCTTATTTCAGTGCCGTTGATTTTTCATTATTATTTCCCGATATCCAGGATTCACTGGATCCCATTATTCCCAAAGGAACCATTTTCGAAAATCAGAAAATATTTCCCACCTTACCCGCTGCAGCTGATTCGGTTTATTTTAAGCCGGCTCTGGTGTCGGTACAAGAAAGTTCAAAACCCGACAGGAACAATGGCAGCAATAACTGGGCTGTAAGCGGCGCCAAAACAAGATCCGGGGCACCCATCCTCTGCAATGACCCGCACCTGGGGTTGAACCTGCCATCGCTCTGGTATGAAATACAGATATCCACACCAGGTTCCAATGCTTACGGGGTAAGCTTTCCCGGGGCACCGGGCGTGATCATTGGCTTTAACGACAGTTGTGCATTTGGGTTTACCAACGGTGGGCGTGATGTACGGGATTATTATGAGATCATGTTCAGGAATGAATCCCGGCAGGAATATTCTTTCAATGGGAACTGGAAAAAAACCAGGTTCAGGGTGGATACCATTAAAATAAAAGGCAAAAATGATTTTATTGATTCGGTGGCCTATGTAGAATTGGGCAATGACTGGTGCCCGGTGATGTACGACAGATCATTTACAGGAGGGAGAAACACAAACAATAAAAACTATGCAGTCCGGTGGAAGGCACATGATACCAGTAATGAGATCAGGATCTTTAACATGCTCAATCATGCAAAAAATTATGCCGATTATTCTGCTGCCGTTACCTACCTGCAAACACCAGGGCAAAACTGCGTATTTGCCACCAAAAGCGGGGATATTGCTTTGCGTACGCAGGGCGACTGGCCGGCAAAATGGAAGGGACAGGGTGATTTTATCATGCCGGGTTTTGATACTTCTTATTTGTGGCAGGGCATGGTTCCGCAGGATGAAGTGCCCTATCAGTACAATCCCGAAAGGGGATTTGTAAGCAGTGCAAATCAGAAACCGGTTGATGATCTAACTTACCCGTATTACCTGGGAAGAAATTACCCGCTATACAGGGGTTATACCATCAATAAGCGGCTCAATGCAATGACCGGTATTACCCCACAGGATATGATGGCATTGCAGACAGATAATTATGATGCTGCTGCAGGTATGGCAAAACCTTTCGTTGTGGCCAACATGAATGAGCAGGCATTGAATGTTGCCGGAAAAAAATATTTTGAACTTTTAAAAGGCTGGAACTGCAGAAACGATATTGGATCAAAAGGGGCTACCGTATTTGAACTGTTCTGGAATAATTTTGAAGCCCAGGTATATGATGATGAATATGCCAGCGCACCAAAAATAATTTTACGCCCCTATTTCGGCACTTTGCTTGAACATATTTTGAAAGACAGTGCATATAAATTTTTAGATGATATCTCCACCCCGCAGCCTGAAACCCTTGCTGATAATGTAACTGCTGCATTCATTAAATCAATAACGGAACTGGAAAAACTGGAAGCTTCCGGCAAACTGGATTGGGAAAAGTATAAGGCAACACGCATAAACCACCTGGCAAAACTGGCACCACTCAGCAGGCTGGATCTGCCGATCGGCGGTGGGTCAAGGGCCATCAATGCCGCCAAAACTGATCATGGGCCCAGCTGGCGCATGGTCATCAGCCTGACGGCTGCTACAGAAGCTTATGGTGTGTACCCCGGCGGACAAAGCGGTAATCCCGGCAGTAAATACTATGATAATTTTGTGGACCAATGGGCTGCAGGAAAATATTACCCGCTGTGGATGATGACCCGGGAAGAAACGGGGGATAAACGGGTGTTGGCTAAAATGAGCTTTAGTAAGTAATGTGCAAATGGGCAAATATGCAAATGGGCAAATGTGCAAGGCTTGCCAGAATCGGGAAACTAAAGCGCCCTGAGTCCTGTGTAAATGTAATCATGTTTTCAGGTATTATTTTTCACCGCTAAACTTCTAAACCATTAAACCATTAAACCTTTAAACCAATCTGCACAATGAAATTTTTCATCTCTTTTATACTCATCATTTTATTAAATTTTGCCTTCTGTTTATTTCTTCCCTGGTGGAGCATTGCTTTGGCATCATTTATTGTGTCTGTATTGATACCACAAAAACCTCTGACATCTTTTCTTACTGCATTTGGTGCTTTGTTTGTATTATGGGGAGGCCTGAGTTTCTGGATCAGTAATAATCACGAACCTATCTTGGCACATAAAGTATCCCCGCTCATTCTTAAACTGGATAGATCCTTACTGATATTTTTGCC
>CAZBIK010000059.1:0-13847 GCA_964491955.1 uncultured Ferruginibacter sp. | reverse complement strand
CAAACCTGTAACAACAAAAACCACCGGCAAAGCATCAAACCCCAAAATACAGGTCGCTGTTTTACTGGATGTAAGCGGCAGTATGGACGGGCTGATCGAACAGGCCAAGACGCAGCTATGGAACATGGTTAGCACAATGGGCAAGGCGAGGTGTGAAGGCGACATGGCTCCAAAAATTGAAATTGCCCTGTACGAATATGGCCGGTCCTCCAACAACGTTAAAGATGGATATGTTAAACAGATCAATGGGTTTATCAGCGACCTCGATTCCCTGTCGGAGAATTTATTCAGTTTAAAGACCAATGGCGGTGACGAATATTGCGGGCAGGTTATTTACAGTTCGCTTAATGAACTGAAATGGGATGCGGCTGCCGGGCAATCAAGCTATAAAGTGATCTTCATTGCCGGCAATGAAGATTTTTTACAGGGCAACCTGCATTATACGAAGGCCTGCAACCTGGCCAGGCAAAAAGGGGTTATCGTAAACACGATCTATTGCGGTGATAAAATGCAGGGTATGCGGGAAAACTGGAACCTGGCCGGTGAATGTGGCAATGGCAGCTATACCCATATCAATCAAAATGCAAAGGAGGAGGAAATTCCCACGCCGTATGACAGCCTCATTTATTCGCTGAACCATAAACTCAACGGCACCTATATTTCCTATGGATATGGCGGGGCGGCTTATAAGGCCAAACAGGCTGAAATGGATAATGCCAATGCATCGATGAGTAAAGCAGCAGGCATTAAAAGGATAAATGCAAAAAGCAACGGGGCTGTATATAACAATGCTACCTGGGACCTGGTAGATGCGAAAAGCACCGGCGCTGTTGACTTTGCAAAAATTGATAAAAAAGAATTGCCCGACAGCTTAAAGAACAAAACAACCGCCGAGCTGGAAAAAATAGTTTCTGAAAAAAGTAAAGAAAGGAGCGCAGTACAAAAGGAGATCGCAACACTCAATACAAAAAGAGATGCCTTTATTGCGGCAGAAAAAGTAAAGCGGGCAACCCATAAAAACAATGAGGCCACCCTGGAAACTGAAGTAGAGAAGATCATCAGGGAACAGGCGAAGCGGTATAAAATGAATATTCAGTAAACGGATGCTGGATACTGGATGCCGGGGACTTTAAGTTAACAGGAAGTATATCCAGTATCAAGAATCTAGTTACCGGTATCGGGCTTCTTTTCCTCCGGGAAAGCTTTTTTATGAACGAGGGAATTAAAGAATGAGAGCAATGCGCCAAACAAAAGGGCATGCCAGAAGCTTTGTACCTCGAAGCCATGTACAAAATAGGCATCTATTAAAATGATGCTGGCATTGATCACAAACAGGAAAAGGCCCAGGGTAAGTATGGTTGCCGGCAGGGTAAGCAGGATGAGCAGGGGTTTTACAATGGCATCCAGCACCGACAATACCACCGCAACAATGATGGCTGTAAAAAAATCAACAATGCTGATGCCCGGTAAAATATAAGCCAGTATAAATACATTGACCGAACAAACCAATACTTTAAAGAACCATTTTTGCATACCTTATTTATTGCTTTAGAAGTTTTAACGTGTTGTGCGAATATCATTTAATTCCGTTCCTGGAACCGTCTTCGACAAGCTCAGACTGACAGCTTTCTGGAAAGTTGAGGCTGCATATCCTGTAGGCAGGCTTGTCGAATCAAAGACAGAAAGAGGTTTATGAATGATTCACTTTTTTAACCCTACATCAGGTTAGTTATATCAAATTACAACAATTTCATAAAACTGTTCAGGATTTAAATATTTTTTTGCCAGTTCCTGCAACTCTTCAGCCGAAATGGTTTTGATCGTTTCTATTGACCTGTAAAAATAATCATCAGTGAGGTTATTCAGTACCAGGTTTTTCCAGCGGCCCATAATGTGAAAGGGCCCGTCCAGGTCGCCGAGTATAGTGCCAATTAAAAAATTACGGACCAGCAACAGTTCTTCTGCATCAACCGTTTCTTCCCTTAATATGTTCATTTCCTTATACACTTCTTCAATGGTGGCTTCACACACATCCTTGCCTGCCTCGGTGCTGATCATCCATGCCGAATCGTGAATGTGGTTTTGTACATAACTGTGTATGCCATAGGTATATCCTTTATCCTCGCGGATATTGCTCATGAGCCTCGACCCGAAAAATCCGCCAAACAGGGTATTCAGCACCATCACTTTCATAAAATCGGGGTGGTGCCTGTTGTGAAAAGGCCTGGCTATACGTATGGCGCCCTGCACCCCGTTCACATCATTCTGTATGCGGTATTTTTTTTCGGCTGCGGGCAATTGGGCGATCGGTGGGATCACATTATTGAAAGGTTTTAAACCCAGGTCACCCAGGGCATTGTTCAGCTGTTCTTCTATGTTTGCCGGCAATTTGCCGCTCACAAAGATCACGCACTGCCCGTTCAGGTAATACTGTTTAAAAAAATCCTGCAGCAGGCTGCTGTTGAGTGCATCCAGGTCTTCGGGGTTGGTGTATTTGCCATAAGGGTGCGTTTCTCCGTACAGGTAAGCATCCGTTATCCGGGTGGCCACATAGTCGCATTTTTGCAGACTTACCTTCAGTTTTTGTTTGGAGTTTTGTTTGTAAATATCCAGTTCGCTCTCCGGGAAAACAGAATCGGTGATCATTTCACGTAGCACCGGCAGTAAGTCAGGCAAATGCTTGTTGATGCAGGAAAGGGAAACAACGGCCGTTTCATTGTAACAGCTGCGGTTACAGTAAGCGCCGTAATAATCAAAAGCTTCATTCAGCTGGAAAGCATTTTTGCCGGATGTGCCGTTCTTTAATAAATAACTGGTGGCGGCAGCTACGTTCTTTTGTTGTTCAAACCAGTTGCCTGCATAGAAAACCAGTTCAAGCTGCAGCACTTCCTGTGCACCGGCATCAATGGCATACACGGGTACACCGTTGTTCAATGTGAACTGCTGGCAGGGTTTTAACTGTAAATTGAATTCAATGGCATCTTTTATCGTGGGAACTAATTTTCGGTTTATCATACTCTTATTCAAAGAAATCATTTAAATGGGGGTTGTTATTTAGTAATCTTGAACTGTGTTGAATAGTTATAATTTCTACCGAAGAAGCAGTTTTAAGCCTGTATATAATCCTATACTTAAATAATTTCAGTTCTCTGATCAATGGATCGTTGAATTCTTTTACTATTTTTCCAAAATCAGGTTGCTTTTTTAGTGTTTCAATTTTTCTGATAATTGCCTCAGCAACCAATTCTGCATTTTGGTAAGAATCCTTTAAAATGTAAACATAAATTTCTCTAATATCTTTTTTAGCATTGGGAGTTATTTTGATTTGTACCATGACCGCATTTCTTTTTTAAATTCCTTCCAATCTGTTAACATACCTTCATCAGCTTCTTTCAGACCTTCTTCAACTTTTTTCTTAAAAACGATATTATAAAATATATCCTGTGCATCTGCAGCGGAAAGCCCTGATGATAATAATTCAATTTCTTTAATAACTTTTCTTGTCTTAACGGTACCCATAAAATGTATTTTACCAAATTTACAATTTAATTTTCAGAGTAATAATACAGCGTATTGCTGTTGTTTTCGTCGAAAATAATGTTGCTTTCTTTTTTTATTTCATCAGCAGTAACTGCCCGGTACCTGTCCAGCTCTTTGTTGATCAGGTCGGCATCTCCCAGCAGTTCATAAATGGCCAGGCTGGCTGCCCGGTTGGTGATGCTCATGTCTTCAAAAGCGATCATGCTTTCGGTCTTGTTCTTCACTTTTTCCAGTTCGCGCTGGCTGATGCCATCCTGCTGCAGCTTCAGCAGTTCTTCCTGTATGCCTGCCTCTGCGTCTTCCATTTTTACGCCTTTCACCAGTTTGCCTTCAATGGTGAGTAAACCGGCATCGGTGCTGCCCAAATGATAACATTCAATATTGCTGAACAGTTGTTTTTCCTTTACCAGCGATTGGAACAAACGGGATGACCCGCCGCCGCTTAAAATTTCAGTGATCAGGTCGGCGGTATAATAACGCATATCTGTCCGGGGGTAAATGTGCCAGCATTTATATAAGGCATCCAACGGTACATTTGCCTTCACTGTTTTTGATCTTGGTTCTGTTTGCTTTGGTTCTGCAGGCAGGTTCCTTATATATTTTTCACCGGCAGGAATGGGCGCAAACCATTTTTCGGTCAGGCGTTTTACTTCATCAACCGTTACATTTCCGGCAACAACCAAAATGGCATTCGACGGGTTATAATGTTTATGAAAGAATGCTTTTACATCATCCAGCGTTGCATTTTCAATATGGCTCAGTTCGGCACCGATCGTCATCCAGCGGTAAGGATGAACGGTATAGGTAAGTTCCCGGAGCTTATGCCATACATCACCGTAAGGTTTGTTGATATAATGTTCCTTAAACTCCTCGCTAACCACTTTGCGCTGTACTTCCAGGCTTTTTTTGCTGAAGGCCAGTGACAACATCCGGTCACTTTCGAGCCAGAAAGCGGTCTCCAGGTTTTCGGCAGGCAACTGGCAGTAATAATTGGTGAGGTCGTTGGTGGTAAAGGCATTGTTCTCGCCGCCGGCCAGTTGCAGGGGTTCATCATACACCGGGATATGGATGCTGCCGCCAAACATCAGGTGCTCAAACAAATGGGCAAAGCCTGTTTGGGCGGGATTTTCATCCCTGGCGCCCACATCATACAAAACATTCACCACGGCCATGGGTGTACTCACATCGCGGTGAACCAGCACTTTTAAGCCGTTTGCTATTTCAAATCTTTCAAACTGGATCATGTGCAAATGTACGGAGCCGGGCAAAATAGCCGGCATGTTTAACGGATACTTACCGTATTTAAGGTCAGTTCTTTTAAAAGGCCGTTGCGCCTCACCAGGATCTTAATGGATTCGAAAGGTTTTTGCAGCATGTTCTTATACACCTGCATATTCAGTGAAAAGTTCCTGTTTACGGCAATGATCTCATCATTTACCTTAAAATGGGCCTTATCTGCGGGCGAACCGGCGATCACGTCTTCCACGGTTATCTTGCCTTCCACATAATAAATGCCCAGGCCGGTATAGGCATAATCAAAGTTTTCATTAAAATGGCTGTTGGGCAGTAAATGGATCTCGCGGTTGGGGTAATTGATGATCATGTTGAACCTGCGCAGCAGGTCATTGCCCAGCAACCCGCCGGTAAAGGGGTAAGCGGTAACGTTATAATCATCCTTGTAGAGGTAGGCTGGTACGGTTTTGAATTTATACGGCCCTATTTTCACTTCCTTGATGATCGTAAGGCGCATCTGCAATTTACCAGCCATCCCTTCGGCCTGGGTAACAACGGGTTTTCTTCTTTTCAGTAAAATGCCGCTGTCCTTTGCAAATTTTTCGCTTAGCAAAATACATAGCCCGGCGCCGGTATCGAAATAAAAATTGAATCCCAGGCTTTTTTTGTCTTTGATATTAAGCCACTGGATGGGCAGGTTGGTAAATGCCGGGTGCAACACATGCCCCTGTTTGGGATAATCCATTTTGCCGGGGCTGTACACTTCGATCATGCTGCTGTCGAAATCGATCTTTACAATATAGCGGCTGAAAAAACTGTAGCCGATGATCCCATCCACCTTTTCACCATATACGCTGCTGAGTATCTCATAATTGTTCACATGAAAATTGAGGTGCTCCAGCCTGAGTCCGGGCAGGGTGAGTGACTGGTCAAATGCAAAGGAAACTTTCCGTATGCCGCCGATGCCGGTAATGGTGGTATCACTTTTACTGAGCGGGATACCAAATTCTTCGCAGGTACTCGAGTCGAGGGATATGCCCCCGCTGCCGGTATCCAGTATAAAATTCAGTGAGTCGGGTATATCCCCGAATTTTGCCTGCAGCACCATTACCCCTCCGCTGAACTGTTTAAAGGGGAAGCGTGTTATCAATGTTGCCTCCCGCTGGGGTAATATTTCCTGGGCGGGCAACATTGCCGGTACAAATAAAAATAATATGATGAAAAAACAGTTCCGCATGCAATACGAATACCAATTTACAACCTATTGGATGTATTTTTGCGGTTTATTACACAAATGGATGATCCATGGAATTAAATGAACTGTATCAAAAAGCGCTCCGCTTTGAATTTCTTTCTGTTGAAGAAGGCATGTTCCTGTTCGAAAATGCGGCTTTGACCGAACTGATGTTCGTGGCTGATGAACTGAGGAAAAAGCAGGTGCCGCACGGAAAAGTTACCTGGCAGATAGACCGGAATGTGAATACCACCAATGTATGTATTGCCAACTGCAAATTCTGTAATTTTTACCGCATACCGGGCCATGCCGAGGCTTATATTACAGGTATTGAAACCTATAAGACCAAGATCGAAGAGACCATAAAATACGGGGGCGACCAGCTTTTACTGCAGGGGGGCCACCACCCTGAACTGGGTTTAAGCTTTTATGTGAACCTCTTTAAGGAACTTAAATCCCTTTATCCCGACATTAAGCTGCACACCCTTGGGCCGCCGGAAGTTGCGCATATTACCAAGCTGGAAAAAAGTACTCATCGTGAAGTGCTGATGGCATTAAAAGAAGCAGGCATGGACAGCCTGCCGGGCGCCGGCGCCGAGATCTTAACGGACAGGGTGAGACGCCTGATCAGCAAGGGGAAATGCGGCGCACAGGAATGGCTGGATATCATGCACGAAGCGCACAAACTCAATATCACCACTTCGGCCACCATGATGTTCGGGCATGTGGAAACCCTGCAGGAACGGTTTGAGCACCTGGTTAAGATACGGGAAGTGCAAAGCCGTAAACCTGCTTCAGCAAAGGGTTTTCTTGCCTTTATCCCCTGGACCTTCCAGGATGTGGATACCCTGCTGGCAAAAATACGCGGCGTACACAATTTAACCACAGCCGAAGAATACATACGCATGATCGCCATGAGCAGGATCATGCTGCCCAATATTTTAAACATCCAGGCAAGCTGGTTAACGGTAGGCAAACAGGTTGCCCAGGTCTGCCTGCATGCCGGCGCCAATGATTTTGGCAGCATCATGATCGAAGAAAACGTGGTCAGCGCTGCGGGTGCCCCTCACCGTTTTACCAGCACCAGCATCCAGGAAGCGATCCGGGAAGCCGGTTTTGAACCGCAACTGCGGAACCAGCAATATGAGTGGCGGAAAATACCGGCATCTATTGTAGAACAGGAAGTAAATTATTGATCATCTAAACCTCTTATTGGACAAAGTCATAAAGTTAAGTGTGTCAGTGCTATTTGTCTATACCGGAATTCGTTTTTGTAACCCGCCTTCGACAAGCTCAGGCTGACAACTCTATTTTTTTAACCTTATTTCAATATTGTGAGGCTGTTAAACCACTGGAGAAATACAAAATGAAAACAGAAAAATCAAAAAAACTACTGCACCGTTTCAGGATGGTGGGCATTGCAGAAGGCATTTCATTCCTGGTATTGCTGCTCATTGCCATGCCGCTGAAATATTTCATGGATTTCCCGATGGCGGTAAAAGTTACCGGCTGGATACACGGCGCCCTGTTTGTGGCTTTCATTTATCTTGCTTTTGAAGTGATGGGTGCATTCAATAAAAATTTCGGCTGGTTTATCAAAGCCTTCATTGCAGCATTTGTTCCGCTGGGCACATTTATCTTCGACAGGCAATTAAAAAAAGAAGAAGCTGCATTGGCCGGGTAGTGATCCAGGTTCATTTTTATAAATTTCTTCTGATAAACAAACCTGCGGGGATATTCAACGGTTTATATGCATATACCTTGTAATACCCCCTATTTTTTCTACATTTGATAAGATTTCTTACCTAATTCTTATACAATGCTTAAACAGTTCCGGTCAGGCCGTATTGTTCTTTTGACGGCCATCATTTTTTGTTTCAACAGTACAACTGCAAAGGCACAGGATAAAGCAGCAACCCTGCACCAGCTGAATACGCTTTTGATCAACACAGTAATGGTAGATTTTTTTTCTCCCCCGGTTGCCAGCCGCATCTACGCTTATCCCAATATTGCCTTTTATGAATGTATCCGGCATGATGATCCTGCACTGCCATCCTTGTCAGGTAAATTAAACGGGCTGAAAAATCTGCCGGCGGCGCCTGCCAATAAAAATGTTGATCATTTCATTGCAGCCTGCATTTCCTTTTCTTATGTTGCCCAAAACCTGGTGGGTTCCGAATATAAAATAGCTGAATGGCGTACCGCTTTTACAGACTCGCTGATGTTACAAGCCGACAGTATGGTTGCAAAAAATTCAATGCAATACGGAAAAAGGGTTGCAGACAGCATCATATCCTGGACAAAAAAAGACAATTACCTTAGATCCCGCGGCATGCTCCGCTTTGTATTGTCCGACAAGCCCGGAACCTGGCAACCCACTCCGCTGGACTATGCACAGGCCCTGGAGCCGCACTGGAATACCATCCGGCCTTTTACATTAAGATCACCATCACAATTTTCTCCCAAAGAAAAACTCCCGTACAGCACTTCCAAAACATCCACGTTTTATAAAACCATGATGGAGTTGTACGCGATCGGGAAAAATATTGACACGGCCCAAAAAGCCACTGCCAAATACTGGGATGACAACCCCAATGTGGCCATCAATATCGGCCACCTCAGTTATTTTATTCATAAGATCTCGCCCGGAGGCCACTGGATCATGATCGCCCAGCAGGCCTGCCGTAAGAAAAAAGAAAGTGTAACAAGGTCTGCCCTTGCCTATGCACTTACTTCCATTGCGTTGTTTGACGGGTTCATCAGTTGTTGGGATGAAAAATACAAGACCAACCTGGTACGTCCCATCACCATAATCAACAAAATGGTTGATAAGCACTGGGAACCCTATATCCAAACACCGCCGTTCCCCGAATTCACCAGCGGCCATTCCGTGATATCCAATGCTGCGGCAACGGTTTTAACAGAACTGTTTGGCGCTGATTTTGAATTTACCGATGAAACAGAGATCCCTTTTGGCAATGAAACCCGTCATTTCAACTCATTTTTTGAAGCAGCAAATGAATCAACCATGAGCCGGGTTTACGGCGGGATCCATTATCCCGAAACGGCACGCATCAGTACCGAACAGGGAAAAAATGTTGGAAAAAATGTATTGCGGCTTTTTTATGCCCCCAAACTTCCGCCCAGTAATTTTAATTATGATAAAAAGAATTAAAGGCCTTGTACGGGTTGCACTATTTTGCTTAACGGCAAGCACTCTAAGTGCACAGGTAAAACAATTTTCACTGATACCCGAAAGCACCTCCGGTGTGGGTTTCAGGAATGATATTGTTGAAACGGCAAACATGTTCATGTATATGTACGAGAATCTGTATGCAGGCGGTGGCGTAGCAGTGGGCGATGTGAACAACGACGGGCTTCCGGATATTTATTTTTCTTCCACCCTGGGCTATAACAAACTTTACCTGAACCAGGGTGGTTTCAGGTTTACAGATATTACTGAAACAGCCGGTGTCAATGGCGGCGAAGGGATCAAGACAGGCGTTAGCATGGTTGACATCAACAATGACGGCAACCTGGATATTTTTGTATGCAAATCGGGTTTTAAAGACCCCAACCTCCGGAAAAAAATACTGTACATCAATAACGGCAACGGCACATTCACCAACCGGGCTGCTGAATATGGCCTCGAAGAATCGAGCTTTACCATGCAGGCTTATTTTTTTGATTATGATCTGGACGGCGACAAGGATGTCTATTTTGTAAATCACCCCTTTGATTTCAGCAAGTCCATGACCATCCCGGCAACCATGGTAAACGGGAAAATGGTTTATGTACAGGATACCAATACCGTGTATGTAAGCGACCGCCTGTTTGAGAACCGCAATGGGAAATTTACCGATGTAACCAAAAAGGCCGGGCTCATCAACCATGCTTTTGGTTTAAGTGCCTCCATTGCCGATATTAACGGTGACGGCTGGCCGGATATTTATACGGCCAATGATTTCAATAAACCCGATTTCATTTATATCAATAACCGCAACGGAACCTTTACCGATAAAATGAAGGCCTACCTCAATAAGGTCAGTTTTTCTGCCATGGGATCGGATATCAGTGATGTCAACAACGACGGGCACGAAGATATTTTTGTGGTGGATATGGCCGTGGAAGACCCGGTCAGGCAAAAGCAGCTGTTTGCCGTAAACCAGAACTATGATAAGTTTAACCTGATGCTGAAATTCGGGTTGTATTACCAGTACCCGCGCAATACCCTGCAGCTGAATAACGGAAATGGCACGTACAGTGAAATTGCAAATTTTTCAGGAGCCGCCGAAACTGAATGGAGCTGGGCGCCGGTGTTTGCCGACCTGGACAACGACGGCTGGAAAGACCTGTATGTGACCAATGGTTTAAAAAGGGATATCACCGACTGGGATTATAAAGTGTTTGTACTCGATTCCATCATGAATAGCATGAACAGGGGCAAGTCCGTAGACCTGAACGCCTGGTTAAAAAGCATACCTACGGTTCCCACAAAAAATTATTTTTACCGCAATAACGGCACATTAAAATTTGACAACTATACCGATGTATGGTCCGACGCGCCGCCGTCTTTTTCAAATGGTGCCGCCTATGCCGACCTGGATAATGACGGTGACCTGGACCTGCTGGTAAACAATGTGGATGGCCCTGCCTACATTTTAAAGAACAATTCCCGTGAGCTTGCCCCTGCTGCCTCCCGTTTTTTAAGGTTTCGTTTTTATAAAAGCCCCGGATCCAATAACGAAGTTTACGGAACCACCGTAAAACTTACCAATACAAAGGGAGATATACAGTATCAGCATTACCATCCGCAACGCGGATTTTTATCGGGTATGGAGCATGTGCTTCATTTTGGAACCGGATCAGAAAATACCATTGCCAAAGTGGAGATCACATTCCCAAACCAAAAGATCATTGAACTGGACAATGTAAACACCAACCAGGAAATGATCCTGTATGAATCGAATGCCATCAGCAAAAACAGCATAGCGGCAAAACCCAAAGCAATATTCAAAGATATCAGTGCTGCCGGAAAATTAAAATACACGCAGCAGGAAAATGATTTTATAGATTTTAAAAGAGAGCCGCTGATCCCATACAAGTGCAGCCGCAAAGGGCCTTACTTCAGCAAGGCAGATGTGAACGGCGACGGGAAGGAAGACCTCTTTATCGGTGGTGCCGCAGGTTACGAAGCCAAACTGATGCTGCAGAATGCAGCCGGCAGTTTTACTGAATCAAAACAAGCTGCCTTTGTTGCCGATAAAAACTTTGAAGACATGGGCGCCTTGTTCTTTGATGCGGATGGCGACAAAGATATGGACCTGTACGTAGTGAGCGGCGGCGCTGAGTTTGCAGCAGGGAGCAACCTTTACCAGGACCGTTTGTATATCAATAACGGCAAGGGAATTTTTACCCGTTCGTTGAAAGCTTTGCCAACAGAGGGCTTTAACGGATCCGGTGCAATCGCTATTGATTTTGATGAAGATGGCGACCTCGACCTTTTTGTTGGCGGGCATGTAATACCGGGCACATTCGCAAAACCCGACAGGAGCATGCTTTTACAAAACAACAAAGGCGTTTTCACCGATGTTACCAGCCTCTATGCAAAGCCGTTACTTAACCCGGGCATTGTTAACCAGGCCGTTTGGGCCGATGTGGACGGCGATGGTAAAAATGAACTGACCATCAGCGGAGAGTGGATGCCGGTGGAAACCTACCAATTCCAAAACGGGCAGTTCGCTAAAAAACAACAATCGGTTCATGTAACCCTGCCTTCCAAAAAAGATACGCTCATCAGCATGGATGCATTCAGCGGATGGTGGTATAATATGAAGGCCGGGGACCTGGATGGGGACGGCCGTACCGACCTGGTGCTTGCCAACCGGGGCTTAAACTCCACCATCCATGGAAATATCAACGAACCCTGTACCATTTATGCGAAGGATTTTGACAACAACGGCAGCTATGATGCCGTGCTGGGCTATTATATACAGGGCAAATGTTACCCACTGTACAGCCGCGACCAGTTGATAGACCAGATGCCCGCCATGCGTAAAAAGTTTGTGCGCTACCGTGATTATTCCGGCAAAACACTGGATGGCATTTTTACCGAAGCAGAGAAAAAGGATATGGATGTGTACAAGACCAATTTCTTTGCTTCGGGCGTTTTAATGAACGAAGGCAACGGTATTTTCAGATTTATTCCTTTTCCTGAAAAAGCACAGCTCTCCAACATCAATGACCTGCTCATTGATGATATCAATAAAGACGGCATCAAAGACATCCTGGTTTGCGGCAACTCCGAAGACCCGGCAGTGATGGTGGGTGTGTATGATGCCACATCGGCCCTGCTGCTTAAGGGAAACGGAAGGGGAAAATTTGAGGCCATTTCTGCAGTTGAAAGCGGCTTAACTGTTCGCGGCGAATCACGCAGGATGGTTTACCTGGAGGATAATGACAAGACCACACTGATCTTTTTAAAGAATAATGAGGCGGCGCAGGTGTTTGTAAAGGAATGATGCTTATTTCAACAACAGCTTTTTAAATTTTCCGATCTCGGCAATTTCTGCTGCCGTAATATGTTCGTGGTTCTGGTATTTGGACTGCAGGTATAAAACCCGCTTGTGTTGGGGATACCTGGCAAGGATACCCGAAAGCGTTTCTCCCAATGCCTTATCCCGCTGTGGTACCGGTGCGGTGATGGTAGCAGCGGCCCTTTCCCGGGTTGGCTTTTTTTTAATGATGGCTTCCAAAGTGGCCAGTTTGCCCTGCGAAATCCCGGCTGTTTTAAGCGCCTTGCTGTGTAGCCCTTCCAGTTGTTTCTTACTGAGTCCTCCGCGGTTACAGTATTGCTGGTGCAGGCTGTTCACAAAAACAGAACCGGGGTGGGCTTTGACCATTTCATTCAATATATCCAGGAGTATGTCCATCTTGTGTGTTGGGTGAAATTAATCAAATACTTTTTAGAATAACATACAAATCCCGGCAGGCCATAAAAAGCAAAAGCCACCCGAAAGTGGCCTTTGTTTTATATTGAAGAATTAATGGTTGGCTGTTTTTACTGTATTAATGGTTGCCCTTGCCTTTACCATTACCCCTGCTTTTACCGTTGCCGTTTCCTTTACTATTCCCGTTGCCCTTGTTTTTATACTGGCCGTTATGATTGCCATTGTCATGCCTGTTTTTAATAATAGCCTGTTTATTGTTGTAATTTTTATACCGCACATAACGCACTTTATGTGTGTTAAAATTTCTGTAGGCGTTGGGTGTTTTGAAAACTACTTTATAACCTGAATACAGGTTATAATTTGCATACATAGGGGGCAGGTTCGGAGTGAATACCCACCTGTTTCCTGAAAAATATACAAACTCCCTCCGGGGAACATAATAATAGGTCTCAATATCGGGCAGGTAATAATACTCTGCATAGTCATAACCAACAGGCCCCCATTCAGGTTGAGCGCCAATATTGATATTTACACTTACCTGTGCTTTGGATGTATTGACCATTACCAGTGTTGCAACTGCAAACAGCATACTAAACATTATCTTTTTCATCTTGATCAACTTTTAGTTCAACTGTATATTTTCAAATACAGTGCCAGAAAAGGTGTCGGTCATAATGTTATGTTAACAGGGGTATCAAACAGGTGAATGCCCCTTCACCGGTGATCATTACTGCATCGCCGGTTACGATCCCTTTATCAATTTCGCATAGAGGAATATTGCCTGTTGCAGCTACATGACCAGGATGCCTGCTATCGTTAAAGAAATTGTAAAGGCATTTTTATTTTAAACCGGGGACTCCCCGGCTGGTCAATTATACATAACCAATTAA
>CAZBIK010000058.1:9942-13917 GCA_964491955.1 uncultured Ferruginibacter sp. | reverse complement strand
CCTGCACAAAAAATTAAATGATTATACCGGCAGCGAATTGCCTAAATTAGTAAGCCAGTTTAAAGAGGTTTTTAAACATATTTTGAGTAACATTTAAAACAGCAACTATGAAACAGTTAATCCCTTTTTTAATTTTACTGTCGGCATGTAACACAAAACAAAATAGCGTTGATTTAGACAATAAGAAAATAGTTGAAAATTTTCGGCGTTACCTTAATGTACATCTGCCACAAGTGGTAAGTTCAATTGACAGTATTACTTATTCAGTTCAAAAATTTACAGAAAAAGACAAGATTATTGACAATGCAACCGGTGCCCTTGTGGCTGCAATAATGTGGCGAGAATATCCAAATGATGCTTTTCGCTTAGTTGATCACTCAAATGAGTATTGTACTAATAAATACATTGAGTATACAAATATTTACGATAGTCTAAAAGAAAAATCAGCATCAGCCGACAGTATAAAATATACTTTATACAAGGTTAAAATTTACGGACTTTTTACAAAGTCTGATATGGTACAAAACAATTTTACCCATGAAATATTTATGACAAAAGACTACAGGTTTATTGAAAAGAACAGCATATTAACCTCTTACCCTTTGCCAATTTCTGTACCCGGTAATAAAATAACAGTTTTCGAAAATGTTCCTCCTGAATTTCATTAACACAAAAAAATGTTAAACAATAAATAGTTAACAATAAATTCATTCTCTTTCCAGTTCCTTCAAAACCCCTAATCGCTTTACTATGCAGATAATCCACCAAAACAATCAGCTAATAATTACGATGCCATCTGCGGCACCGGCTGCCCTGCATTCAAACCTTGTTCAATCCATCATCAACACATTAAAACAACAAATGCAAAGTGTACACCCAATACCGCAAAATGTTCAGGAAAGCAATATCTACCTGCTGCAATTGCTCGAAACTTTACTGCCCGATGAGCGCCAGCTGGAGCAAATTTTTGCGCCTGTGGATATTGCAACCCCTTCAAATTAAAAAAATAGTTTTATACTTGCATACATGAATCTTAAAGGCGGCAACTCTCTCTTTAACGACATCTTCCCCATACAGCACCAGGTGGCTCAACGCCGTGGCCGCAGCACCACCCTCGATACAGACCGAAACGAATGCCTGATCAGCCGTTATTATTATTTTGGAATGGAAACCGGTTATCGGTACGATCTGCTGGTTAAGATCATTGCCAAGCAGTTTTGGCTAAGCGAAACCACCGTTTACAATATCCTTACCCTTAATAACCACCTGCTGCATAATGTACGCAAGGCAAAGCCAACAAAGAATGATCTGCGCAAAAAGTGGCCGCACATGAGCTGGGAGCTTCCCGAAATAAAAGACTACATCTAATCTTCGGGCAACAGGCCCAAATCCAAACCAATTGGCGGCCTTCCGGCGGCTGTGTAATTTTGTGCAGTATCATCATCATAGCTGGTGCTGAATAAAACAGAGCGTACCATCAGCCCCGGCATATAGCCTTTACCGGCAATGGTTTTAAAACGTATCAAAGGCTGGCACATTTCGCCACCATCCCAGCCCTGAAACACCTGGTACAATAATTTTTCCAACTCATAAAAGTATAATGCCTGCTGTATCTGTTTTACCGGTGTGGCAGCTGCTGAGCTGGTATAAGTATTGTACCCGAGTTTTAACTGTATTACCTGTTTGCCCCATTGCACATGCTGCCCCTGCTGGTCAAAATCAGCATCTAAAAAATCAACCAGCAGGCAGGGGAATGACACCGGCGGCCTTTCGCCTTCAAAATCTTCAAGCTGCTGCAAATCCTGGTCGCACCATTTAATTTCGGGCATTTCGGTTTTTACTTTTTCCTGTATGGCCAGTAACATCAAAGCGTTAAAGGCAGTGGCGGTAATGCTCATTATTTTATAAATTTATTGATGTGTTTTTGAGCTGCTTTTTGTAACCTCGCCATCATATTGGCGCTTGGGCCCACAAACCTGCGGCGTGGCATATTCACTTTACGGGTATGCGCTTTTACATCGCCAATACCTTTTACTGTGGTAATGGTTTTCATCTTTTCGGTACCGCTTTTGTTGTACGTTCCGGTGCCGGTTTTTTGTTTCCCGTACTTATTGCGTTTGTGCGCTTTTACATTTACAGTGCCATTAAAGCCATCGTTGTGTACCTGCGCATACGGCACATCCATGGCAATGCCGGCCATATCGCCTTTGGTTACTGGCCTTGGGCTGCGGGCAAGCCTGCCGCTTTTACGGAGTATGGCCCGGCTGCTGTCTTTTTTGCTTTTTCGTTTTTCCCATGGCTGGCTGCCTCCGCTTAACCAGTTCTGCTGCCTGAACCGCTCTTTGGTAAAATTCACCATCTCGTTTGCAATAACAACCGGCAGCGTACCAAACGCCTGTTTTAACCGGCCCTGCACCTGTTTAAATATTTGCTGGCTGTTATCCATTATTTTTTATACAATAATTTTTCGGCCTGTTCTTTTACCTGGTGAGGCAGCCCGGTGTAATAAGGGTGGTTTTCGGGGTATATCAAACCATTTTTTGCCAGGTTTGTTTTTAACATGGCCGGTATTTTTTCAGGGATCACAATGTTTTCAAGCGGTGTAACAGCTCCATCGGTTAAGCTGATCACATCGCACCTGCAGTTCCAGCCATTGGGCGGGTAGTACATATCCCAAAAGCTGTCATCAACCGGCCTTACCACGCCATCCAGTTCTTTATGCTCGGGCCTTACCCTGGCATCGCCAACAGTAACATATTGCATTAAAGGCAATACTGCTTTGTTTTCCTGTGCCCGTTGCCAGGTGGCGCTCATTTGCCCTCCTGCAACAGCCAGGTTGTATTCTGCCGCCATATAGCTGGTAACCTGTTCATTTAAAACCTCAAAACTGGCCCGTTTAAATTCGCTGAAACTGCGCAGCTTGCCATCTTCACCTATAAGCGCCTGGGTAAGCTCCTTGCCCATTTGGTAATTTTTTGCAGCCGAAAACTGGTACACATTGGCTTTAAGGTGGCGCAGTACTTCATAATCGGGCGTGGTAAAATCAACGGTTAATAATGTTTTGCCGTACCCGTTTTCCACAGCGCCGTACAGTTCTTTTGCAATGTATTCGGTAACGCCGGTATCAATTACATCGGGTAATGATTTTGCGGCATATATGCGCTTTAACATTTTAGTGATGAGCGCTTCAAATTCGGAGGGTAAAGGCTCATCACCGGCAGCCAGGTTGTGTACACAGCATTCGCCATACAGTTCTTTTAACTGTGGCTTAATATCGGGCTGCTTAGCCCCCCAACTGCTGTTAAAAGCGGTTAAGGGGCCGGGTCGAAAAAATCGGCCAGCTTTGAGCGTATTTTATTCCATAACCCCAGTTCCATATCCTCGGCAGCAAGGTCTTCCACATCATCTTCGGGCTTTGGTTTTTTGGTTTTTACTTTTTCCTTTGCCGGTGCAGCAGGTGGCTGGTTTTGCATCTGCTGCTTTTGTTCCATGGCCGCTTTAAGGGCATCGTAATTATCGGGCTTGGGTATATGGTAGGTTTCGTAAAAATAATCATCATCAATGGGCACCAGCTTGCTTACTTCTTTATCAACTGCAATGCGGCTGGTAAGTTTATTGATATCCACTTCTTCTTCGTAACAAAACTGGCCACCGGCTACCGGGTAACCATAGCTTTGCAGCAGCGCTAAAAATTTGGCATCGTTCAAATGCTGTAATTCAAATACCATATCATCCTTTGTAAATTCTTCCTGCTGCTCGCCGTGTTCCTTGCTTTGTGCATACCCGCTGCCTTCGCTGCTGGTGGTGGTTTGGGTATTGCCAAGCACAATTACACTCATCTCATCATTAAGGGCTTTAATAAACTGCATTTGCAGGTCGCCGTTGGCATTGGCTGTTTTGCCATCTTCCATTTTAAAACCTGCCTGCTTTGGCAGTATCAGGCTCATGGCACCGCCTGCCTTATCTTCAACCGCC
>CAZBIK010000058.1:0-9932 GCA_964491955.1 uncultured Ferruginibacter sp. | reverse complement strand
CGCCTGTACCTCGTTCTTTGTTTTAAGATCGTAGGCATCATATGCAAAAATGCGCACCGGCTGGCCAAATATTTCAACAAACTGTGCAAAATCGGCAACGCCGCCACGCTTCCATAAAGCATAGGGGCAGCAGTTAAGCAGCAGGCCCAGGTCGTGTGGCTCGCCTATCACAATTACATTGGGCAGCTTTTCGTATTCAAAACCTTCAAACCCGGTTTGCTCGGTGGCAATGATCTTGTACTCGGGTTTAATGTGTTTGCGTGGAATTTCGCACCACTCAAACTGGCTGCCGGGTATAAATTCAAACCCGCTGATGCCCCACATAATAGTTTTCAGTATTTCTTTTCTGAACCGGCGAAAAGCAGGCATCCTTACCAGGTTATCCAACTCATCTACTTTCTTACCCTCACTGTTTTTAAAATAGATCTTCTTATTGGTGATGGTTTTAAAACGCTTATCCGTAATGCCTTTCAGGTGGCCATCAATTTCAACATCGGCATAATGATCGTACAGGCGCTGGCGTATCGGGTAAATGATACGCTCTGCTGCAATGTGTGCATTGCGCCAGCTGGCAATATCTTTAAGGCCACGATCAATGTTGCGTATGATAATTTGATTGATCAGTACCGCTTTTTCATTATCGGTAGGCTGTTCTTTTGATATAACAGGGCTGTTATCGTTTTTCATCATTGCTTAATTAAGTATAAATATGTGGGCAGTGCCTAAATTGAAGCTCATAAAAAGCTGGCCATGCCAAATGGTTTCAAAATATCTTGGGTTATTATCGTAGCTGATCATCACCAGTGGTTGTTTCGTTTGGTGTTGGTGCTGCAGCTAACAATATCGCCCTCCGGGAACGGGGTATCGGCATCATCATCTTTATACAACCAACCTTCCGGGGCCAGCTCGCTTTTCTTAACCATATTTAACCAGGTTATTGCATCCTCGTAATTGGTACGAAACAATTTGAGGTCAATATTCGGGTTGGCCAGTTTTATCAGCTGCCAGCATACCAGGTCTTTTACCTTGCTTTTTAAATGCTCATCGGTAACGGATGGCTCGGTTTCTGTTTCAGCATCGCCAAACAGGGCCAGCAGGTTAAACCTTACCAGGTAGCTTTTAGCCTCGGCAATGCCGCTGTCTATGCACAGGCCAATAATACTTTCATCTTCCCTGGTAATGGTATCAATGATCTCTGCGTACATGGGTGGCGTTAGATCGCCTTTTAATAAATAAGCCATAGCTAAAATCTTTTATTGTTTTTTTGTCGGCGTACCATGCCAATGCCGCCCACTGCAGCCACGGCCACCATATTTTTTAATTTATGTACAGCGCCTTCCACTGCATTGGGGCCATCCATTGTTTTGCTATGCGGGCTTACACTTTTAAACTGTGCTTCAAGCCGCTTCATGTGCGGGTCTTCTTTTTCATCAATATTCAATACCAGCAGGCCCATACGGTTTAATGGTTCCAGGGTACCTTCAATGCGGAAATATTTATCGGGCTTATCCCGGTCATCGGGAGTAACGCCCAGCACACGCCCTTTTTCTTTACCCTTTTCAAATATCAACGGCATGATCACCTGCTCGTAAAAAGGATTTTGCAGGCCGTTGTTTTCTATAAAAGTGTAAGGCTGTGTTTTACCGGCTATATAATCATCAGTGGCATACAGCCAGTCTACAAAAGTGCTGTTGGTGGTTACATTCACAAACGCCTTATAGACATAAAATTTTAAATCATGGTAGCCTACAATAACAACAGCCTTACAACTGTTTTTTGATTTTGATTTTAAAGAGGGTTTATCCTTGTTGCTGGGCGATGGATCGGCATATATCATTACAACCTGCAGCTCTTTTAGCGGCGGGCATTTTCCATAGGTCATTTCCGGGAAAACATTGCCATCGCTGAGCGGGTTATTAAAATATTCTTTTTGGCCGCTTTCGTAACTGATCTTATCCAGTATGGCATCAATATTTTCTTCGCTGTTCTTTTCGGGCCATACGCTGTTGCCTTCTTCATCACGTATGTTCACCAGCTCCACATCATCGGCATATTTTTCGGCACGCACAGCAATGCTGTCTTCGGAAATGATGTTGTTATCAACAAAAATGAAATAGGGCGCACTGATATCAACAGTAGGGATCACTGCCTGCTCCCACCAATCCCAAACCAGTTTTAACCTGTCGGAATTGCGGCAGGTTTCATCATCATCCAAATCATCGGCTTCAATTACATTAATACGCAGTTCTTCGTTTTTGGCACCCCGTGGGTTTTGCCCGGCACCTACGGCCCTGAAAGTGCAGTTATCCCTGGTAGTAAATTTTCCATGCTCCCACTTACCCGGTTTTTCCTGTACGCCATAATCATTTATCAGGCGCTGGTTGCCCTCAAAATTGGCCATGTAGCTATCGAGCAGGCGTTCAGCATTGTCGTAGGTTTTACTGAGCAACAGCATGTTTACACGCAGTTTTTTTACAAACTTCATGTACATGATCTCAAACATGCGGCGGGTGGTTTTGCTTAACCCCCTGGCCCATGCCCGGCGCTGGTAAATGCCTTTATCAAATCTTTTTAAAATGCGCTTAAAACTTTTAACCTGGAAAGTTGCAGGCTTGCAAAAACAATATTTTGGGAAATAGTACTCGATCCATTCTTCTTCGTTACCGGGAGCCTCCAGGTATTTTATTCTTTTGGCTTTATCAGCAGGGGTTTCATTTATATCAACAGGGGTGCTGTTACGAAGACTGTCAATGAGGTCTTCCCATTCAGTCATAGCCTGCTTGTTGGTTTTATTAGCCAACCACAATTTTACTGTACTCATTATTTTTTAACGCTTGCTAATAAAAAATGGTTCCATAATTCCGCAAATTCAAGTACCTGCTCCATGGTGCCAACCTGCTGTAAATGTTTAATGAAGCGGATGCCGCTTTCAACCAGGTCGGCTATGGCCAGCTCTGTTTCCAGGTTGCGGATGCTGGCGGTATATTTTATCTGTATATCAGCTTCTTTGCTGTCGGCAAACTGTTTGCCTGCTTCTTTGGCCCTGATAGAATCGTGCAGGTTTTCCAATTGCTCATACAGGTCGTTCAATACATTTTCCTTACTGACCAGCAGGCGGTTTCGCAGTTTTTTCCAGCCAAAATCATTAACCCATTTGCTGATCGTTTTTTCGGCACAGCCAACTTTTTTGGCTATTACTTTTTGTTCCAGTTTTTCACGGGTATAAAGGATTTTAGCCAGGTACTGCTTATCGGATATAGTTACATCTTTTGCCATAGTACCCACAAATATCAGTTACAGCTACGCTGTTTTTGTAATGAAAAATCTATCACAGTTACAGCAGGTAATTACATTAAGTATGTATGAGTATTATGCTGTAAACCGCATTTGGTAAGGGTTTAAAGGCGTTGCATTTTTACAACCTAATCAATCGAATCAACAGTACAGATGGCTGATAAGTTTAAAAAAATTGACCGTGAGTTTTTGTTGAGCGATAGTTCATTGAACAGTTACAGTTTTCGTTTACTCACATCGGGTTATCAAATGGATGAATACAAAAAAAATCCAATTGGCTACCGGATGCATTTAAGAGATGAGGGCGTGGTTGTAAAATGGGAAGACATCAGGATCGATGGCGACAAGGTTTTTGCAAAGCCGGTTATTAACCTCAGCAATGCCAAAGGGCAGCAAACGGTTGATGAACTTGAAAACGGTTTTTTAAATGCCGCATCTGTTGGCCACCTGGTTGCGCTGGAGATCAGCAGCAACCCCGATGACTACCTGCCAAACCAACAAGGCCCAACCATCAGTAAATGGTACAACCGTGAATGTTCGCTGGTAGATATACCGGGTAACTATAATGCGCTTGCCGACCTGGTTGATGAAAATGAAAAGCCAATAAACCTGTCAGATTTCAACACTAAAAAAATAACAATGGAAAAAATCATTTTAACACCTGCACAACTTGCAGCAATACCCAATTTAAAAGCAGATGCCACACAGGCCGAATTTGATGCTGCTATTACTAACCTGGTTGCAAAAGCTGGTAAAGTTGATGGTTTAACTACCGACCTGGCCGCTGCCACAACTGCAAAAGAAGCTGCAGAAACTGCCCTGGCAAACCTGAAAGCCGAAACTACCCAAAAGGAAGTGGAAGCCCTGGTTACAACCGCCCAGGATGAAAAGCGCATTACTGTGGAAGCAGGTACTGCTCTTAAAACACAGTACGCAGGCAAACCGGTTGAACTGAAAGCCTTGCTGGCCACCTTCCCCAAATACGAAGGGCTTGTTACTAAACTCGATCCCACCGGTAAAGGTGTAGCCGACCTGGTTGCAAAAGATTACGATGTGCTGGATAAGGAAGGCAAACTGGAAAACCTTAAAGCCGCTGCCCCTGCTGTTTTCTTTGAAAAGTATGAGGCAAGGTTCAATAAAAAACACGCCGAAGACCCCAGCAAATAATTTGCTGTTGCAGGCAGAGTGTAACCCATAAAAACAAAAATTTAAAACAATACCGATGAAAATAATCAATCCGTTCAAATCAAATGCAGGCATCCGCTATTTAGTGATGAGCCTGATGTTAATGATTGCCCTGTTTACCCAGCATGCAGGTTTTGCCCTGGCTGCCGTTACGGTGGAAATATGGGAAAATGACATTGTTGAGAACCTGTTTAAAGGCAACGAGTTTGCCAAAAGGGCTTACAATGCCGATCAGTATGTGCTAAGTGGCAAGGTGGTGCATATACCACGGGCCGGTACACCTGCAGCTGTTACAAAGAACCTGGACACCTTCCCGGCTACTGCAGTAAAACGTACAGATGATGATATCACCTATGCAATTGATACATTCTACAGCGCACCTCATCACATCGAGAACATCGAAAAATATGAGCTGAGCTACGATAAGCGCCAAAGTGTGCTGGGTGAAGATCAGAACGCATTGATCGAAACAGCTATGGATGGCCTGTTGTACAACTGGTTGCCATTGGTTGCAAATACAGTTATGACCGAAGGAAATGTGGTACCTGCCACGATCAGTGGCGGTACAGCCGATGTACTGGCATTTACCAAGGCAAGCCTGGAGAAAATTAAAAAGAGCATGGATAAGGCAAAGATACCCAGCCAGGGCAGGGTTGCTTTATTAACAGCTGATCACTACAATGATTTCTTCAACAGCCTGAGCGAAGGCGAAAAAACAAACTTTGGCAAAGTGGCCGATCTCAGCAATGGTATTGTAGGTAAGTACCTGGGCTTTGAAATAATGATGAGGGCAACAGTTGGCCGTTACCGTGGTGCCGATGGCGCTTATGTAAAGGTTGATGAGTACCATGCAGATTTTGCAGCCAGTGATAAAACAAGCGACAGGGCCGCATCATTGGTTTACCATGATAAGAGTGCAGAACGTGCATTTGGCAGCGTGGAAATGTTCGACAGCACCCGTGATCCGCTTTACTATGGCGATGTGTACTCATTCAATTTAAGGATGGGTGGCCGCATACGCCGCAGTGTTGGAGTGTGGGCTGTAGTAGAAGCCCTGGCATAACAATAATTTATTTGTTGCTGGATAAATACAGGGGCGCAACCCCGTAAGGCTGCGCCCTTTTTAAAAAAACAACCTTTTAAAAAAATAACGATGAAAAAATTACTCTTTGGCTTGATGTTGGCCTTTTTAACATTAACTGTTGCATCGGTACCAACCGTAAGCGCTAATGCGCAAAGCACAAAAACATACAGCAAAACCATTACGGCTGCTGATACCATCACGTTTACCAACGTGCCAAGTAAGATCAAAGGTTTTCAGTACACCTACGATGAAACCAGTGGTACAACGGCGGGTGAGATAAACCTGTATGGCACCATTAACGGTGAGTGGGTTTATATCGACAGTTTGGCCCTTACTGATGTGGCCACCCCGCAAACAAAAGTGTTTGCCATTACCTCTACCAGTTATTTAAGCTACCGTTTTATAAATACAAACAGCAGCTCGGCAACGGGTACTGTAAAAGCCAGTTACCTGCGAAGGAGCGATGACTAAGCTATAACCCCTGTGAAAAGCATAGAGAAACCATAAGCCGGTTGCCCGGTTAATTCCGGGCAACCCAATTATAAAAAAATGAAAGCGGTGCATAATTTTTTTGAAGCAAATACCAGGATAGGATTACTGGCAGGAATGATCGGGGGTATGTTCAAGTACATCATGCTGCAAATGCAGGTTGAAGGTTTTGGCGAAAGCGCCATGAAAGCAGCACTTACCGCTTTGCTGTGTGGCCTGGCTGGTGTTGCCGGTAAAGAAATTTACAGCTTTTTGAAAGTGCGCATCACCATTGTGTTTACACGCAAAAAGAAAGAGAAAAAAGATGAAGGAGTTTAAAGAGATCATACTTGGTAATGCAAACGCTGCTCAGTTCCTGGCTTCCATGTTCTTTGCTTTATTAACAGCATTTGCGCTGCTCATGTTCAGGGCCAGCAAACGGGATATAAGCAGCCCACGTACACCCGAAGAATTTAGCTGGAAGTTTTTATGGAGCGATAACATGCGGCGCAACCTGGGTACAATTATACTCATCTTCTTATCCATCCGAATTGCACAGTATTGGGTAAAACCTGAGTGGACAGTTTACGGGGCCATCATCATCGGGCTTATCAGCGATCAACTGGCCATGCTGGCTCTTAAATTAAAAGACAAAGCCACCCAGTTTCTCAGCAAAAAAATTGACAAAGTAGAAGACAAAGTGGATGCGTTGAAAGAAACCGTGGATAAGATCGATGAAAAAACCAACTAACAATGAACAATATTTTTTACATAGTTCTTTTAATCGGCCTGCTGGCCAGCTGCAGCAAAAGGTTAACGCCCGGTGTTAACACGGTCATTAAAGAGGTAATTACCGTAGATACGGTGTATGTGCCAAAAGACAGCCTGATCATTTTACCCGGCGACAGTGTTTACCTGGTTGATGAAATACCCTGCCCGGAGCTGGATTATTTTAAAGAAAAGACCAGTAAAAGCGGCAAGGTAAAAACAACGGTTACCATCAGCAAGGGAACCCTTACGGTTGACTGTAAAACCGACAGCCTGCAAGCAAGGATAAAATGGCTGGAAGCCCAGGTTAAACAGGTAAGTGTAAAAGAAATAACCACAACCATTACCCTTCCACCAAAACGATTTATACCAAAATGGGTTTGGTGGCTTCTCGGGATCAACATTATTTATATAGCAGCAAGAGTTCTTTTTACGGTTTATAAAATACCGATACGGATATGAGCAGCCTGGCACAAAAAGCACTGGATATCGCCATTACCCATGAAGGGGTAAGCGAAGAACCAAAAGGCAGCAATAGCGGGCCGGTGGTTAACCAGTATTTAAAATCTGTTGGGCTTGGCCCCGGTTATGCCTGGTGTATGGCATTTGTTTACTGGTGTGTTGGCAAAAGTGCAGAAATGCTGGAAGTGCCAAACCCCTTACTGAAAACCGGCGGGGTTTTAATGCAGTGGAACAATACCAAATGCAGAAAAAAACCAAAGACGGCAAATGTACAACCCGGCGATATTTTTATTATGGAGTTTGGGAATGGTACCGGGCACACCGGGTTTGTGGAGAGTGTAAAAGGCGGCATGATCAATACCGTGGAAGGGAACACCAATGATGATGGAAGCAGGGAAGGTTACGAAGTAGCCAGGCGGCAAAGGCCAATCAGCAGCATGAAAGGATTTATTCAATTACCATAACAGCATTCACCAAAAACTAAAAAAATTACAATGAAAAGCAACTTAGAAAAAAAACTTACAGAATATTTTGAAACTCACCCGGAGGCAACAATTGTATTTGTGGGATTGGGTGTGCTGTTCACTGATCTTGAAAAAGCAAAAGCATACTGTGGCGGTACCAGCGGCAAGCCGATAACATTTACCAGGGAGCAGGTGGAGCTTTTGGATGATGCAGCAGCAGGAGATGAATTGTCAGCATGGGCTGCAGAACAGGAAAAAACAGCGGATGAAACGCCTGCAGATGCAGGTAATGATGTAGAAAATACATCAATACTTGATGAAAAGCCCGCCGCTGATATGGATGAAACACCTGTTGAGGTTAGTGAAAACCTGCTGGATTTGCAGGGTGAAACCGCTGCACCTGTTGAAGAAACCACGGCAGCAGTTGAAGAAGAAGCCACAGCACCGGTTGAAAAAGAAACACCAGTACCGGCACCAACCGGCAGGAGAAAAAGAAATTAAATTAACAACAGCCCGTGCCGTTATATGCGGCCTGGGTAATTAAAAACATAAACGATGAGTTTACCTAAAGTAACCATACTGTTCAGCACCAACAATTTGCTGCCCGATATTGATGCCGTTGATGGCATTATGGGTATTTGCGCAACCGTGCAAGACCCTGTATTGGTAAATGTGCCAAAGCAGGTATTTAGCCTGGTTGATGCCATTGCACAGGGATTTACCGAAGCCGATGAGCCGTTTATGTACCGGGCCATTAAAGAGTTTTACAGTGAGCTGGTGGGTAACCAGGAGCTGTGGGTAATGGGCACTGCCGATACACAAACCATGGCACAAACACTTGATCATACGGATGAAGAAAGCGCCCTGAAACTGGTAAAGGCAGCCGAAGGTAAAATACGCATCCTGGGCATTTTACGTGAGCCCGATGGTGGCTACGATGCCGGTAATGAATTTTTTGATACCGATGTGGAAGCTGCGGTACTTGCTGCAAAGAATTTTGCAGTGGCCCAGGCTGCACCGGCAAGGTACCTGCGCATTTTAATTGAGGGCCGCATCAATGATGAAGACAGCCTGGATATATACAGCCCCGAAGACAGCAGCAACGGTTATGCCGGTGTGGTTATGGGTGGTACGGTGGCTGATGGCAGCGCATCTGTTGGCCTGGTATTGGGCCGGGCTGCCAAATATGGCGCTCACATTAAAATTGGCAAGGTGCGCAACGGGCCTTTAAGCATTGCCACTGCCTATGTTGGCACCAAAGAAATTAAAGAAGTGCCCGCCCTGGAAAGCCTGCACGATCGTGGTATCATCAGCTTTATGAAGCACCCGCAAAAAGCCGGGTATTACTTTGGCATCGATCACATGGCCAGCAATGATGATTTCCGCATTTTGGCCCATGGCCGCATCATTGATAAAGCCGCATTGATCGCCCACAGCACTTACATTGAAGAACTGGAAAGTGAAGTGGATGTGGATGAGAACGGCAATATGAAGGAAGTTGATATCAAGCACCTGGAAGGTGTGATACTGCAAAATATCAATGCCTTTATGGGCGACCAGATCAGCGGGGTAACCGTGTACATCAATCCCGACCAGGATATCATTAACACCAGTACCACGGCAGTAAAACTGCGCATACGCCCTAAAGGGTACAATACATTCATCACTGTTGATTTGGGATTAACCGCAACAGTTTAAAAATTAACCTCACCCCTGGCCCCTCTCCCGAAGGAGAGGGCTTAGGAAAAAAATAAAAACTATGGGAGCTTTTACTACCGAAGAATGCGAATGGAGCCGTACCAGTGTAAAGATGCTGGGTTCTACCATTGTTGGCATACAAAAATTCATGTTTGATAATGAAGTGGAAAAAGAACACCTGTATGCCGCAGGCAGCAAGCCCATTGATATACAGGAAGGCAACGAAAAGCCCACCGGGCAAATTGATATTTTAAAGTACGAGCTGGATAAACTCAACGAAGCTGCAGTGGCAGCCGGGTACCCCAGCATTGCCCATGTGCCGCACAGCGCCATACTGATCACCTGCACCTTTAAGAAGTTTAAGACCAGCATCATTAAAACCATTACGGCCAGTGGTGTTGCTTTCAGCAAGGTAAGCGTGAGATGGACCAAAAAGGCAAAAATACTTTTGTTCCTTTGCCGGTCCTGGCCATGGATATTCCCTTCCGTTAAAACATTATTTACCGCAT
>CAZBIK010000057.1:0-13924 GCA_964491955.1 uncultured Ferruginibacter sp. | reverse complement strand
CTTGGCCCAAGTTAAGCCGGCGGAATTATGGAACTTCCATAAAAACATGCAGGTTGTTTTCCAGGATCCGTATGGCTCTCTTAACCCACGAATTACCATCGGTGAAACCATACTGGAGCCATTAAAAGTTCATGCAGTTTTAAACAACAATAAACAACGCCGCGAAAAAGTAATGGAGTTGCTTGAAAAAGTAAGCCTCGATACCGGGCATTTTAACCGTTACCCGCACCAGTTCAGCGGGGGCCAGCGACAGCGCATCTGTATTGCCCGTGCACTTGCCCTGGATCCTACTTTTTTGATCTTTGATGAAATGGTTTCGGCACTCGATGTAAGCGTACAGGCACAGGTACTTAACCTGCTGAATGACCTTAAAAAGGAATTTGACTTTACGGCCATTTTTATTTCACACGACCTGGCGGTGGTACATTATATCTGCAACCGCATCATGGTCATGAACAAAGGAAAGATCGTGGAAGAAGGCGAAGCCGGACAGGTTTACCATCATCCGGAAAATGAGTACACACAAAAACTGGTAAATGCCATACCCGGTAAAAGCAGTTCCATACTCCAGGTTAGTTAAAAAATTGCCCTGCCTGTTTACTGTAACCTTTATCAAAAAACACCGTCAATCGGTATCGTTTAAATAACTCCTGAACCCCATTGCATTTTTATTACTGTAAAAATGCCTGCCGCTTTTATGAAAACCGAAAAGTATTTTTTTCAATTGGGCCTGCAATTGTTCATCCAGCGGTTCATCTAACCTGATCTTTTTATCGGTCAGGTTTATGATCTTACCGTCGGTGGTTATACGCTTTTCATCGGCAGGCTGTAAACCGCTGATGCCTATTTTCCAGTCGTCTTCCTTCTTAACCCGGTATTTAAAATAATAGACCATTCCTTTTTTATCCAGGTAAGCGGCCGGTTGTTTTTTTATAAATACCATCGAATCCATCCGGTTATTATTTTTATATGCTGCCAGTAAACTCCTGGCGATCATCTCCTGGTTTGCATAGTTTGCAGGGAATTTATCCAACCGGCGGGCTTTTTCAAGTTTTACATATAATTTGCTCCGGTAAAGATCTTCTGATGCCAGTTTAAGCAGGATGCTGTCTGCAACCGGCCTGTTATTACGCAGCAATAGTACAGTTGCCGTAAGCCTTACGTCGGCATCCCTTGATTGCAATAAACGTTCAAAGAAAATGGGTACTGATTTATCTTTATCATAAAACGGCATGAGCAGCACACTGAAATCACCCAGGCTGTTTTTGTTATACCTGCCATAGTTCACTGGCAACGGCCTGTTCTCATTCCCCTCTTTCAGCAATTCCTTTTCCATGATCTTTTCGTCCCTGGCCTGTTGGCGTTTCAGTTCAATTTTGGCATCCAGGCAGATCCTGGAAAAATAACCGGCATAGTCTGCTGATGTAACCAGGTTACTGTCAACAAGAGTAACCAGCAGGGACAATACATGATCCTTATAATCGGCCAGGGATGATAATTGAAGCAGGTCGGGGAAGAGTGTTTTGGCAAGCAATAACGAATCATCCAGGTTACGGAATAAACCGCTGTACTCATAATTTTCAGAAAAAACGGGCGGATCCTGTACCACCAGTTCTTTGAATAACCGGTAGGCTTTTTCAGTTTTATGCCTGGCCAGTGCTTTAAAAACCTCATTCTGAAAAAGGCTGGTATCAGCAGTTTGTTCAAATATACTTTTTAGGAGGTCAACCACAACCGGTTTTGTGCTGTCTTTTATAAAGCCCAGTTCGGCGATCAGTTTGGCTTTGGTATCAAAATAATTGTTGCTGGCAAGGTTTAAACGCCTGATCGCAGCTGCAATATGGGTAATGCCTTTTTCCCCGTAATAAATACCAGTGATCGACTGCTGCGCCTTTTTTTGAACAGCACTGTCTGTACTGAACAGGTCAGTAAAAAAATCCTCCAGCCTGTTTGCATACAGATCGGGGCCCAGCACTTTAGCAGAAGGTTCAAAACTGCTAAAAAATGTTTTCACAAAACTGCTTTCTTCCGAAAGGGTATCCCCCATCGAAACAACACTGAAACTGAAATTGTCTTTCAGCATGACCATCCGCGTAATGGTACGGGAAGAACCGGTATCCCGCAGGTGGTAACGGTATGCTTTTAAACCATTGCCGGTTTGCAAAGTATCTGTTTTGTATAAAACCATTTCCGATCTTTCATAGATCCCGCTGATCTCATCCGCCAAAAATGTTGAAGCGTCTTTTGGATAATAATATTTGGGATATTCCTGGACACCCACAGCAACCAGTTCGCCGGTGGTTTCGCTTTGAAACAACCCGTTCTTGATTTTAGGCCAGAAATTGATATAGCCTGTCGCATTATTTCCGGCAGCCATATCACCCGCAGCTTTTTCAGATACCTGCCTGAGTGCATTATTAAAATCGGGAATAACGGGTGTGTTTACCCTAAAATGCATGAATGAATCCACATAGGCTGTTGCGGATTGATATTGAAACGGTAAAAACCTGAACGAATTGAAAAAAGCGCTGAAGTCGTTTTTTTTATGTTTGGTCTTTACAGCGATCACATAATAATGCGGCCCCCTGATGATGAACCTGGTGAACAACACAGAACCGTCTTTCATCTTATCCTTTACGTCCAGGCAGGGATAACCTTTAAAATTATTTTCCTGCCGGCTTAACTGTACAGCAAAATGATCGGGGTTCCTGAAAGATTCTTCCATCAGGGCCAGGTCAAATTTATCCGATTCCAGGAAACGGAAATTATGAACTGATTTTTTAAGCACCAGGAAAACATCGCCGGTTGATCTGTCGATGGCTTCGTATTGATGCATGTTCATCCCGTCTGCAGTAACTTTATTCAGGTATTCAGCGGGTTGGTGGGGCATGTCTACCGAAAAACCCGATTGCGGTGATTGAAAATGAACGGCTGTTTTGCCGGCTTCGGTAAATTGAATGGATGAAAAAAACTGTTCAGCCTCTGCCCCATCCACATAATTATCCTTACCGCTCATTTTAAAGAACAACACTTCAAAAGGCGTAATAAAGATATGGTAGCGTTGCAGGTCGCCACGCCGGGTGCGGTTGCTGATGTCATAACCATTATAACCGTTATTAAAGATTTGCTTTTTAGATAAGATCTTTCCCGGAATATTTTCATACAACATACTGTCCACCTTGATCAAAACCTGCTTTTCATTTTGTCCCAGGAAAGCCGCATGTGTCTTGATCCTGGTCACGAGGTAATACGAACCATTACTCATGTCGGAATATTGCCTTCGGTCCAGCCGCCCGTCATCACCACTGAGATCAAACATCGGGCCCGGCATGGAAACACTGAAAAAGCCGTCATCAGAACGTTGTGTGGAAAAGACAACAGGCACTTTCAGTTTGTCAACAGATTCTTTTTGAGCCGCATCCCTGTCGGTCATGAGTATAGGCCGCAATTGATAACCCATTTTCCGTAGTATTTCAATGACTCCCCTTGGCCCTGGCAAATGGGCTGCACCCACACCCGCAAACAGTGAACTTTTTTTAATGATCGTATCAATTGAATATGCCTGGATCTCATTCCGTTTAAACAGGAACTTTTCCATAAAGGCCTCTGAGCGGTCCATCATCCGGTCCAGCGAATCCATCAGGTCAAGATCGCCACGGCGGTAAGCATCCTGTGTTTTTTCCATGATATCATATCGCGACTCCCCGTCGGTATCAATGGTTTTCTTCTTTTTTTCACGGGCCATATCCGCATAGGCTTCCAGCACGATCTTTTCTGTTTCAAAATAATCTTCCACACCGGTAGCCCGTTTTCCGAGTTTCTTCCCGGTTTGATAAATGTACAGGTCAAGGAATGTATCTTCTTCAAAATCCTCCTTCTCTTTATAAGACCGGTACAGGAGGCTGTTTACGATGGTTGGTTCACTGCTCATGGCTGCTTTCAGTTCATCATCATAGGCAGAAATGCGGAAGGAATGCTCGGTAAGAAAATCGTCCCCGGGCGTGCTGACAAATTGGGCATAGTTTTTTTTCAGCCTGTTCATATGAACCATCTCTCCCTGCCAGGTATCCGGGTTCAATTCAAGCGCAACAGCATCAACACTTTTTAAAGCCAGGTAAAATGAATCGCTTAAATGAAAGACCAATTTGCTGCTGACATGCATGGTACCAAACAAATAAGAAGGTTTGGTTAAACCATTGCCGGTGATCTCCCATAAAAGGCTGGGGTATTTGGCCGAAGGCTTTTTTTGGCCAAAAGTTGAAAATGAACATACAACAAAAAACAACAGCAGGAAATGTAGAGGCTTTTTAAACATTACAGTTGAAATTAATAATACAGACGGGTACTGCATAAAGATGCACAGAACCGGAGAGATCACAAAATTATATACAGCTATTTAACGGTTTGTAAGGATTTTACCGGGTGGAACATAATGAACAGGTTATTAAAAATATTTAAATCTGTAAATTGACCGTAATTTATTACCTTTGCCACCTTTAAAATCATGCCGTAACATGATAAATGTCCTGGTTCAAAGGGCTACGATCTCTGTAAAACTACAGTACGGGCATGTGACAACAACAAAAATAAAACCGTTACATGAAATTATCCCAGTTCAGATTTGACCTTCCGCTTAATTTAATTGCCCAAAATCCTACCAAACGCCGCGAAGACAGCCGCATGATGGTGATCCACCGTAAAACGGGGCAGATAGAGAACAAACACTTTAAAGAGATATTGGATTATTTTGATGATAAGGATGTGTTTGTTGTAAACAATACCAAGGTTTTCCCGGCACGCATGTATGGCCGGAAGGAAAAAACAGGCGCCAAGATCGAAGTGTTCCTGTTAAGGGAACTGAACAAAGCCAATAAGCTTTGGGATGTGATCGTGGACCCGGCCCGCAAGATCCGCGTTGGCAATAAACTGTATTTTGGCGAAAGTGATGAACTGGTAGCCGAAGTAATTGATAACACAACCAGCCGTGGCCGTACCATCCGTTTTTTGTGGGATGGCACCGAAGATGAATTCAGGCAGATGCTGGGTATTTTAGGTGAAACCCCTTTACCCAAATACATCAAACGCAAACCCGATGAAGAGGATAAAGAACGGTACCAGACCGTATATGCCAAACACGAGGGAGCCGTTGCTGCGCCAACAGCAGGACTGCATTTTAGCCAGGAACTGATCAAGCGCCTCGAGATCAAAGGGATCCGTTTTGCCGAAGCCACACTGCATACCGGTTTGGGAACTTTCAGGCCAATAGAAGTGGAAGACCTGAGCAAACATAAAATGGATGCAGAATATTACCGCATTGAGGAAACTGCCTGCGCCATCGTGAATAAAGCAAAGGAAAAAGGCCACCGGATCTGTTCAATCGGTACCACTACCATGCGGGCAATGGAATCTTCTTTTACAGCACAGAAATTATTAAAGCCTTCTGAAGGCTGGACCAATCATTTTATTCATCCTCCATATAATTTTAATATTGCCGATGCACTGGTAACCAATTTTCATTTGCCAAAAACCAGTTTGCTGATCATGGCCTGCGCATTTGCCGGGTACGACCTGATGATGGAAGCTTATAAAAAAGCGATCAAGGATAAATACCGCTTTTTCAGTTATGGTGATGCGATGCTGATCATCTAAATTAATACAACAGGACTTTTTTGATTCTCCCCACTATTACGGGGAGATTTTTTTGCATGAAGCTAAAAAGGGAAGGCAAGCTTTGAAAGCTTGCCTTCCCAGGTGCTACCTGGCTATTCCCATTAATAAACAAGGCCCGGATAGAGATCCGGGCCGTTTTTTAATCCAATATCCTATGAAAAACCAAATGATTTACGGTAAAAGTGATAAGCTGGTTTTACAGGATAAAGAAAAAAATAAAGAGGCCCGGATAGAGATCCGGGCCGTTTTTAATCCAATATCCTATGAAAAACCAGGTATAAGACTATAAAAAACGGATTTGGTTTAATCATGAATTGTTAATGGTTTTAATTAACTTTAGTTGACCAAAATTGCAGCAGCATGAAAACCATTCATCAATGGCTGAACGAATACGGCGAAAGCCACCAAAACCATACCAATAAGGCCATACACTGGATCTGTGTACCCGCCATTTTTTTCTCCATTACCGGGTTATTGTACAGCATTAAACTCCCCTTTATTATTTCCGGAATTCAAATAAATGTAGCCATGGTTGTTTTGACCATGGTAACCCTCTATTATATCTCACTTTCAAAAACACTGTGGATCGGTTTGTTGCTGTTTGCCCTTTTGTGTTTATGGCTTTGCCAGCTGGTTGAAGTGGCTGGTTTTATACAACCCTGGTTATTCTACCTAATCATTTTCGTGGTTGCCTGGATCGGGCAGTTTTACGGACATAAAGTAGAAGGTAAAAAGCCCTCCTTTTTTAAAGACATCCAGTTTTTAATGATCGGCCCTGCCTGGCTGATGAGCTTTATTTATAAAAGACTGGGCATTGTATTATAGGTTTTTCATTAAATTTTTTCTGCAAATTTGTTTATGGCAAATCCCGTTCAAAAAAACAGGCCATGATATTTGAAATGCACATACCGGGTTTTCCGCTGAACCAGTTTGTGGAAAGTTTTATTTATTACCGCGATTATAACCCGGTGCATTCAATTGACCGGTTTTTACCCGATGGCAATGTAAACATTGTCATTGACCTGACCGATTACCCCAAATACATTTATGACAATGAAACGCTTAAAGAGATACAAACCTGCCGCCATGTATGGTTCTCGGGCATCCGGAACCGTTTTATAACCATCCCATCAGGGAAAGACAGCGAAATGTTCGTCATCAATTTCCATAAAGGAAAGAGTTACCCCTTTGTGGAAATGCCTTTACATGAACTTACCGACAGCGTCGTTGACGGAGACCTGGTGCTCACCACCGGGATCATGGATCTGCGGGAAATGATCCTGGGATCTGTATCGATCCCGCAAAAATTTATGATCGTGAAAAATTACCTGGTCAGAAAATTCCGCAATAAACTCACCGTAAATCCATTTATTGATTTTGCAGTGGATAAGATCATCCGTTCTCCCAACGGCCTTTCAATTGTAGAAATATCAAACAAGGTGGGTTACTCACAAAAACACCTGATCAAACTCTTTAAAGACCATGTTGGACTGACACCCAAGGGATTTTTAAAGATCATACGATTTCAAAAAGCCATTGAAGAAATTACAAATTCCGGAAAAGTCAACTGGGCAGGCATTGCTTGTGAAACTGGTTATTACGACCAGGCGCATTTTATAAACGACTTTAAAGATTTTTCAGGATTTACACCCCGGGAATATCTTACCAGGCAATCAGCATATCTCAATTATATAGCAGTTGAATGAGGTAAAATTTTTCCAATACAGTACCATTTTGTTTAAGTTGCTTTGTGTAAGGATCAATTGAAAAATAAAAAATTAACACCATGGCAAAAACATCTGGGGAATTTGAACAGGAATTTATACATACCGCAAAAGAAAAGACCGGTAAAACACTGGAACAATGGCTGCCGGTCATTAAAGCAGGCGGCCTGTCCAGACAAATGGAGATCACAAACTGGCTGAAGGCTGAACATCATTTAAACCACATGCAGGCCCAACTGTTGGCCGGTTTATATCTGAATAATGGCAATCCGGTTTATCAGAATGAAAATGCATTGCTCGACAACCAGTTTGCCAAAGCCGAAGCCATTCGCCCTTTGTTTGAAGCCATCACGGAAAAAATGCTAAGCCTTTTTCCCGATACTCAGCTTATTCCAAAAAAGACATATCTCTCCTTCACGGCAACCAGGGAATTTGCCGCCATCAATATCAAACCCGCAGAAATAAGGCTGGGTATGGACCTGGGAGACATGCCCTTTGACGACCGTGTACAAAAAACAAAACTGTCCGGCCCGATGCCCCGGATATCGCATATGGCTGTATTAACCGAAATCAAACAATTTGACAAAAAACTGGTTGAGTTGCTTCAATTATCATATAACAGAACCCACAAAAAATAAACGGGATGATAAAATATTTAACTGTTGTTTTGTTTATTACTGTATTGATCGCAAATACCGGTCATGCACAAACAGGCCAGCCGGAAACATTGAAACACTATCTTGCCCTAACCCGTTCATTTTTACAGGATAACGGAAAATGGATAAGACAAAACAAGCACATGATACCCGGCGATACAAACTCAGCAAGTCATTACGCTGTTCAGTTTTACAATGGGATTAATGCCCATACCGTTCAGCTAAAACTAAAAAATTACATGCCCCGGGTTTCTGAATGGAAAATCATCGGGGAATTATTTTTAAGCTGGGATGCAAAAAAACAGAAAGTAGTTTTGTATGGATCAGGTGCTGATGGGGCTATCGTTACCGGTGAATCTCAATTGATCACTGCCAATGAAATGCAGCTGGGTTTATCTACAACAAACGCTGAAGGAAAAATTGAAGTTTCAAAATTATTATTCAGGTTAAAGGATGGAAAAATCGAGGTAAGTGACATAAGTGATCCTGGTGCATTTATGACTTTTACGCCGATGGAACAACCAACCGGCCATTTAACCTTTATGAGTACCCGGGATGGTAATTTTGAAATTTACAGCATGGATGCCAAAGGCGAAAACCTGAAAAACCTTTCCTGCAATAAAGCAACGGATTATGCATTTTCCTATGCCAAAGACGGCAGGCTGGCATTTTACAGCAACCGGGACGGCAATAATGAAATTTATATCATGGATGGAGATGGTAAAAAGCAAACCAATATTTCTAACCACCCTTCCGGTGACCGGGTACCCTATTTTTCGCCCGATGGAAAACAGGTTTTATTCATATCAGACAGGGACAAGAAAAACGGTGAGCTGTATGTAATGGATGCAGATGGCAAAAATGTAAAAAGACTGACCAACAATGAATATTTTGAAGATGCTGCCGGCTGGTCGAACGATGGAAAAAAAATATATTTTTCAAGGGAACTGAGAGACCTGATAGATACCAGTGCCAAGGCCCCGGGTAACGGGGAAATTTTTGTGATGGATGCTGATGGCAGTAATGAAATAAGGCTGACCAACCGGCCAGGCTTTGATGGCGGGCCAACCCTGTCGCCCGACGGCACCAGAATTGCTTTTTACGGGAAAACTGCTGAAGGCAATTATGAGATATTTTTGATGGATACCGATGGAAAAAATATCATCAACCTGACCGAAGATGCATTGGAGGATTATTCACCTGCCTGGTCGCCGGACGGTAAATGGATCGCCTATACCAACGGCAATTCAAAGAATTATGATGCGTGGGTGATCCACCTGGAAACCAGGATAAAGTTCCGGTTAACCACCCAACCCAAAAGAGATGAAAGCCCGTTCTGGCAACCGGTAAAATAAATTAACTTGCTTTTTCAATTTTAAATCAATGCCATGAGATCAATTTTAGTTTCACTCATTTTTTCTTTAATCACTTTGTCTTCTGTTAGTCAAAAAACAAATCCCAACTACGACTCAACGCTTGCCCAAAAATTGGGTGCAGATGATTACGGCATGAAAAAATATGTTCTGGTAATTCTTAAAACAGGCAGTAATACTACAGATGATAAAAAAATTAAGGACAGTTTGTTTGCCGGGCACATGGACAATATCAACCGGCTGGTTAAAATAAATAAACTGGTGGTGGCCGGCCCTTTAACGAAAAATGAAAAAAACTACCGCGGCATATTCATACTGGATGTAAAGACCTTTGAGGAAGCCAATGCCCTGTTGCAAACCGACCCGGCCATCAGGGAAAAATTATTGGCTGCAGAACTGTATCAATGGTACGGCTCGGCTGCATTGCCTGCCTACCTGGAAGCTTCAGATAAAATATGGAAAACAGGATTTTAAGATCAGCCTTACATCCCGAACAATCCTTTATTCAGCAACTGTAGTGTTTCTTCTTTATAATTCCGGGCAATCAACAGGGAAACATTGTGCCTGCTGCCGCCATAACTGACCATGCGCACAGGTATGGGTTCCAGCGCATCAAATATTTTTTTCATCACATCCCTGGTTTCTGCAATTTCGTTGCCCACTATGGATACAATGGTATGGTTGGTATCTATTTCCACCGTCCCAAAAGGTTCCAGTTCCTTTAAGATATCCTGCAGGTGAACATCATCATCAATGGTAACGGAAACGGCTACCTCGGATGTAGTGATCATATCAATGGACGTGCGGTATTTTTCAAACACTTCAAAAACCTTGCGCAAAAAACCGTAGGCCAGCAACATGCGGCTGCTTTTTACGCGAATGGCTGTAATACCATCCTTGGCAGCTACGGCCTTAACGCCCACACTGCCTGCTTTTTCTGCGATCAGGGTTCCCCTGGCTTCCGGCTCCAGGGTATTCAATAAACGAACCGGCACATTAAAGAACTGTGCAGGCCAGATGCTGGCCGGGTGTAAGATCTTTGCACCGAAATAGGCAAGCTCTGCAGCTTCTTCAAAACTCAACTGCTCAATGGCTTTTGTTTTTTCCACCACGCGGGGATCATTGTTGTGCATACCGTCAATGTCGGTCCAGATCTCGCAAACACTGGCGTTGATGGCTGCTGCGATCAAAGAAGCGCTGTAATCACTGCCGCCCCTTTTTAAATTATCCACTTCACCCCTCGCATTGCGGCTGATATATCCCTGGGTGATGAAAATTTTGGTATCCCTGTGTTTATTTAACAGTTGTGCCAGTTTTACCTTGATGGCGCCCACCTGTGGTTCATCATAACTGTCGATGGTCATAAAATCAAGTGCAGGTAAAAGCACATGATCAATTTTTATTTCTTCCAGGTAAATGCTGAATAATTTGGTACTCAGCAGTTCGCCCTGTGCCAGTATATCCTTATTCAATGATTGGCTGAAAGATATCTTTAAAATGATGGAAAGGAATTCGAAGTGCTCATTCAATACAACATCTGCTTTTGCAATGGCAGCGGGTTCTTTCAGCAACTCATGGATGAAATTCCGGTAATGTATGTGAAGTGCATCGATCTGTTCTTTGGCAACAAACCGGTCGCCGCCAGCCAGTGATTCACTGATCTCCACCAATGCGTTGGTGGTACCGCTTAACGCGGATAATACAACGATCTTGCTTTCTTCATCACGGGTTATCAGTTTTGCAACTTCCTGCATCCGCTGCGGCTTGCCAACGCTGGTGCCGCCAAACTTCATTACTTTCATTGACTTAAAAAATTTAAACCTGCCATTTAACAGACAGGGTGGCAAATATAACCCCTAAAAGGCAACTTCAAACTTATTACTTAACCCTTTCAAATCGTTAACCACAGCAGATACCAGGGGTATGCCGTTTTTCATTCTTTCCATTTCCATTTCCCTTTCCGGGTCGCCGGGGATGATCACTTTTTCCTGCGAGGGAATTGTTTGTGCCTGACGGAAACGGGTGATCCATTTATCCATATGTTCTTTAAATTCATCCGCCTTCCTGAAAGCATCAATGCGCATCACACCAAAAAAATGGCCAATGCCTTCACCGGGCATATGTTCAGGCATGGGAATATATGCCGGAAAGGGCGGTACCCAGGGCCCGTAACTGGCACCACTGAGTATGCCCGAAAAAATATCAACTATGGCGCCCAAAGCATAACCTTTATGACTGCCATGCTCCTTATCGCCGCCGAGCGGTAATAGTGATCCCCCGTTTTTAATTTCATTGGGATCTGTTGATGGCTCGCCATCCTTTGAAAGCGCCCAGCCCAATGGCATGGCTTCATTTTTTCTTTGCAGGATCTCCAGTTTGCCATTGGCTGCGGTTGTTGTTGCAAAGTCGGCAACAAAGGCAGGTTCTTTTCCGGCAGGTACGGCAACTGCAATGGGATTGGTGCCCAGCATTCTTTCCTTTGAAAAAGTAGGTGCCACCAGGGCCGATGCATTGGTCATTGCTATACCGATCATTTCATGTTCCAGGGCCATCATCGCATGGTGACCGGCAATGCCGAAATGATTGCTGTTCTTAACACTTACCCAGCCTGTACCAACTGCTCTGGCTTTATCTATGGCAACCTGCATGGCGTATGGTGCAACCACCAGGCCCAATCCCCTGTCGCCGTCAACAACAGCGGTAGAAGGCGTTTCATGAATGATTTTAATGAATGGTTTTGCATTGACCCGTTCAGCTTCCCACAAACGTATATAGCCGCTTAACCTGGCCACACCATGACTGTCAACTCCCCGCAGATCCGCTGAGAGCAATGACCGGGTTGCCGTTTCTGCGTCAGGTATATTGCAGCCAATTTTTACAAATATGTTTTTGGTGAAGTGGTAAAGCTGTTGGTAAGGGAAGGTTGTGCTCATTGGACAAAAATAAGTTTTTTCCGGGTAGGTTTTTCCGGGTGAGTCACCGCCTGGCTTATGCGTCTGACGGTTTTAAACCGTCCTGACGCATAAGAAAGCCGTCCACAAATGAACGGCTTCTGTTGCCCAACCTTACGCAGATGGCTAAGTGACTGAAACCTGCCCTGCGCATAAAATCCTGATAGATACTTTTTAAACTTAATTCCCATTATCATAGATATTTTTTTAAAGCAGAAGTTTAATACTGTTCAAAAAAAATCCCACAAAGACACGAAGCACACAAAGTTTGAAAAAATATACTTTGTGATTCAGTGTCTTTGCGGGATATCCCGGGGGTTAAAGAAATTATCTCAGGAAAAGCAGTTCCCGGTATTTGGGCAATAACCAGAAAGCATCATCCACCAGCAGTTCCAGTTTATCAACATGGTAGCGGATGGTATCAAAATACTTTCCCTTTACCTGGTCGCAATAGGCAATGGCCATGGCCCTGGTATCTTTGATATCGTTGGCTTTCTTTCTTTCTTCGATCATCTTTTCCACGTTATCGCTGATGAGGTTGATGTGCTCACTGATGGCTTCCAGTACCTGCTTTTGGTTGGCATAAGCCGATTCAGGCAGGCCGGCTTCTTTTAAGCCAACAATATTTTTTATCAGCACATTCTGGTATTTGATCGCGGAAGGCAGGATAAAAGTAGTTGCCATATCTCCCATTACCCGGGCTTCTATCTGTACTTTTTTAATATAGGCCTCCAGCATGATCTCATGACGGGCTTCCAGTTCTGCATGGCTGTAGATCTCATTGCTGTGGAAAAGCTTTTTTATTTTATCCGTTACATAAGCATCTAGTGCCAAAGGGGTGGTTTTCACATTGGGTAACCCGCGTTTGGCCGCTTCCTTTTCCCACTCGTCGCTGTAACCATCGCCTTCAAAAAGCACTGTTTTACTTTCTACAATATATTTCTGTATCACCTGCATAATGGCCACTTCCTTCTTCTCGCCTTTTTCGATCAGGGCGTCCACATCCAGCTTAAACTGCTTCAATGTTTCGGCCATAATAGCATTCAGGGCCGTCATGGCATTGGCACAGTTGGCAGAGGAGCCTACTGCCCGGAATTCGAATTTATTACCGGTGAAGGCAAAGGGTGAAGTACGGTTCCTGTCTGTATTGTCAAGCATCAGTTCAGGAATGCTTTTATGAATATCCAGTTTCAACATGGCCTCATCCTGTTCATCGAACGTATCTGAAACCCTTTGCTCAACCTGGTTCAGCACTTCAGATAAATACTTACCGATAAAAATGGAAATGATGGCCGGGGGCGCTTCATTGGCTCCCAAACGGTGATCATTACCCGCACTGGCAATGGATGCACGCAGCAGGTCGGCATAATCATGCACCGCCTTGATGCTGTTCACAAAAAAGGTGAGGAACATCAGGTTGGTCTTGGGCGTTTTACCGGGCGCCAGCAAATTAACCCCGGTATCCGTGGCCATGCTCCAGTTATTGTGTTTGCCGCTGCCGTTGATACCCGCAAACGGTTTTTCGTTCAGTAAAGATTTTAAACCATGGT
>CAZBIK010000056.1:0-13924 GCA_964491955.1 uncultured Ferruginibacter sp. | reverse complement strand
AAAAAACCCAGGCGATGCAGGTTAACCGTAAATACCTCTTCTTCCTTATCTCCAAAACGGTAATCACCGCTGTAAAGCGCTTTACCGGCTTCTGTCAGCTCCAGGCTTTTGGGCTTAACATCTGCATTGCCCAGCCCTTCCAGGTAAGCGATCATTTTATACATGTTTGCACTGTCTGAAGAACTGATGCTCTTATCCTCCAGCCTGTTTTTGGCATGTTGCAATAAGGTGATCCCATGCGGACCCGGGTGGCTTTGAATACCGGGCACGGTCTCAACAGCCTCCTGCACTGCTTTCAGCATACCCATCATGGTAAATGTAAAAATATCCGGCCGGGCGCCATGGCTCATCAGCAGTTCTGCAATATCACGGCGCCCGGTATGCGAAGCTGCTCCCAGCGCCGTTTCAAAATCGCCAAATCCCCAGTCCCAGCACGCAGTTGCCAGTTCCGGCCGCGCTGTTAGCATTTCCTTTACTTTGGCAAAATTGGCGTGCGAAGCACCCACGATGCCACCAACCATTTCATCATTAATGGCCGGGTACCGGTAATATAGCGTCTCCCCGGTACTGTTATAACTGTTTTGGTGAACAACATCCCTGGCTGCTGCAAAGCCGAAGCTGGTGATGCCGAATAATCCAAAGGCCGAACTTTTAATAAAGCGGCGGCGTTCCATTGGTAACTTGCCCATAACACCTGAGTTTTAAAGAAAATTTATCTTAATCTAGGTAATTTGTAAACAGTGAATTGGATAAATACCGATGACTGGTTGTATAACATTACTAAAGGTATTCCCGGTAAGTACAGGCATTAACCGGTAATCAGGCAGGATTTTCCTGCAAAGAAAAGTAATGAAGAACAATGACTGTTCTTCTTTACTGAACCACCGGTTTCAATTGCCCGGGCTTTTAAAATCAGGATCATCAAACATGGATTTGTGGAAGATATAGTATTTGCCGTCCCGGTTGTTGCGCCAGTACCGGTGGCCGTTCAGGTCGTAAAAATACCGCCCGTCCACACTACGCTTTGCAGCTTTATCATTTACTGTAATTACTTTGGGAACTGTGGTGATCAACGGCCGGGCAGGTTTTGCCTTTATTTCAGCAGGTTTAACCGTTGAAACCGGCTGAGATCTTTTACTGCAACCAGCTATGGAAAACAAAATAAAGATCGCCAATAACTGCAGGAATGTATTTTTCATGGACCGGTGTTTTTATTCAACAGAACAAAAACTTTACCAAAGTTTATTAGCTGTTTTTCTCACCCACAAACTGCTGGTTGCCTGAACTTTGCATGAACATGCAGTTTGCTGAAATATTAAAAATACATTGCAGCTACAATTTTACATCCATCACTTTCATTTTTTTCCTGCTTGCTTCTGCCATAAAACCCATTACATGGCTTTCGATCGACGCATCGATCGTAGAGGTCAACAGGGCCGGGTTGTGTTTCGAAACTGCATTGATCCAGTCGGAAACCAGTCGCCAGTCGCCGCCGCCATGCCCGTCTGATTCCTGTTTCCAGGTGGTTTCTTTACCGGTTAAAAAATCCGTCATGGTAAACGAGGTCATATCACCCACGATATCTCCCAGGCTTCCCATCACCCTGGTCCTTCTGCCCGAGTAAGAAGTGAAAGCCTCCATCGAAAATGCTGCTGTAAGTCCGCCTTCAAATAAAATATTTGCGGTATAGTGATCCGGCTGGTCATTTTCCATCCGGTACACACAGCGCCCGTAATTGGTGGTCTTTAATTTTTCCAGCACAAATGCCGCCTGTTCATCCTTCGCTTCAGGCAGGTCAAATACATAATTGAAATGCCGCTTGCGGTAATAGATATTCAGGGCAGAGTAAGGGCAGTTGGGTTCTGCGCTGCAGCCATCCGTGCAGCGTGCCGTACTTCCTGGAGGAGCATTTTTTGGGGTGAACCACTGCAGGCTGCCGAAAGCCTGTATATGGGTGCAGGGTTTATTGACCATCCACCTGATGATATCCAGGTCGTGACAGGATTTTGCCAAAATGATCGGCGTGGTTGCCTTACTGTTATGCCAGTTGCCCCTTACGTATGAATGGCTCATGTGCACATGTTCGATCGGTTCAAAATGCTGGATGCTCACCACCTCTCCCAGTACACCGCTTTGAATGATCTCTTTCAGTTTTACAAAGTATGGTGCATAGCGCAATACATGGCACACGGCCACGATCCTCCCTGTTTTTTTGGAAAGGGCCAGGATCTCCCGGCATTCTTTTTCACTGGGTGATATCGGTTTTTCCAGCAACACATCATACCCCATCTCCAGGGCCTTCATGCAGGGGCCATAGTGCAGGTTATCAGGCGTGGTGATGATGATGGCATCAGCAAATTTCGGACGTTTAAAAACATCTTCCCAGGTGGTAAACCGGTCCTCATTTTTTATGTTGTGTTTTTTGGCGTAGCGTTCATTGCGCAGGGGAATGGGTTCCGCCACGCCAACAATATCCAGTTGTTCGGGGTATTTCACCGCATAATTGCCATACACATTTCCCCTTGCCCCGGCCCCGCAGGTAATGGCAGTAACCGGTTTATCCAGGTGCAGTTTTTTTTCCGACCATAAAATGAGGTGTTGATTTTCATCCACGGCCATGGCCGAAAAAGGGATGGCGGCAGATGCCATTGATAAACCCAGTGCCCTGATGGCATCGCGGCGGTTCCATTGTTTTGACATGAGCAGTTATATTTATTGGTGAATACCAGTTTTGAAGTTACTATTTTTATAGGGAAATAAACAAGCATGGATATCACCGGTATTAAACGGACATTGAACCAACTCACCCTGGGTTTGCAATACAGCAGCGAATCCGATTTCCCGCTGCTGTTGTCAGACTGGGGACAAAAAAGCCCTGCTGCCGTTCAAAAAAAAATAACGCAAGCCTGTAAAAACGGGAAAATGATCTCTGTGGCTACACCTGAATTCTTTGGCCAGTATATTCAGAGACTGGAACGGAGCAGCGATCCTGTACTGGCTTCCGGTACGGCCAGGTATAAGGCATTGTATGAATTCCTGGTTGCAAACAGTTCCTCCCTGGAAGTCTGGCGATGTGGGAGCATACGGGTAGATATTTACATAGTGATCAAAACAGAAAACGGGCAGGTGCTGGTTTTAAAAACAACCGCAATAGAAACCTGAGTGATATGCTCCATATAAAAAACCCCTGCTGCCTCCGGCAACAGGGGTTTTTTATTTCAGTTATTTACATTTACTGCGTCGGGCCGTTGTCCACACCGGCTTCAATCACATTCTGTATGGAGGTTGGCACATTTGAAAGGAAATTGTAACCCAAAATACTTTCCAGTGCATCTACGGATACCCGGTAGTTACCCCATGGCAGGCTGCTTACCGTTTGGTTGTTGGGCATATACACCGTGATCACCCGCGTGGATGTGGTAACCCTGGAAGCATCATTGGTACCCATCGGCAATATCACGATCACTTTCCAGCAATGCGACGGTACGGTGATCCTTCCGAGCGAAATATTATGGGTGATGCCGCCCAGGGTGCCGGTTCCGCCGGAACCATTTCCCCCGGAGATCACATACAATTCATTCCCGTTGTTGATCAGGGTACGGCAGTAATTTTCAATATTTGCCCAGGTAACCTGGTTTAAATTGGGCGACTGCGGAATGATATTCGTCATTAAAAAAGTGGCTGCATTGTCGGCATCGGTCTTGTCGCGGTCGGCCGAAGGGCATTGATGGCCGCGGTCGAAACCGGTATTGGAATAATCTGTTGTGTAGGCCATGAAAAATCCGGCCGGCAGTTTATTATCCGGTTCAAAGCAGTCACAACGGGATGCCGTACCGTTCCACAGAGGGCTCACGTTCCAGCTAACCCAGTTCGCTATGCCCTTTGAACTGTTGTAAGAAAGCACATACTGGTGTTTTACCATTAAATAATTATCAGGATAAGAAATATTGGCAATGGCCGCACTGGGGTTTCCCAATGCCATATTGTTGTCGGGAACTGCAGGCGGGTTTTCCTGGATATCTATAAAATCAATATTCAGGATGCCCCCGCTTATTTTGCGCACCTGGAAACGGACGAGGCCGGGAAAAGGCGTTGTAAAAGATGCTTTGGTTAAAGTGGAAGTTGATGCGGTAATATCGCCACCCACCTGTTGCCAGTTTGTTCCTGCGTTTACCGATGACCAAAGCTGGAATGTGCTGTTGGCCTCAGCGCCGTATTTTGCATAATAAATGGAAACTGAAGTAGCGCCATTCGGCACGTCAAAATTCATGGTGAGGGAGCCGCTGTTCTGGATCCTTACCGATTTGGTGCCGAATTTAAGGTCCGCAGCTGTACTGCCCAGCATGGCATCCTCAAAATGCCAGCTGCCTGTTGGCAGGTTGATGTCTTCTGCAGCAAAATCATTCTTGGTGCCTGCATCAAAACTTTCGGGGAATTTACTGGCTGACAAAGGGCCCACTTCTGTGGGAGACAGGATGATGGTATTGTTGACAAAAGCAACGTCCTGTTTATCACAGGAAACAAACAGTAAAACGATGGAAAAGAACGGCAACAAGGCCTTATTGATTTGCATAAATGTATTTTTTATTTCAAGCATTTTTATATGCTGCTGCAAAAGTACACTTATTTACCGAAAAGCGGTTTGGCCCGCATTAAACCTTCGTGAAGATCCGGGAATTTACAAACGTTAATAATCGTTTACAAACGTTTAAACATTTGTACCATTATTTACCCTTCCCTTTCCACAGAAATATCGCATTCGCCGATCAAAGCTGCCATGGCACCAATGGCAGCAAGTACCGGGGCCAGTACAACACCCACCACCCCGATCGTGAGCGGAAAAGACATGATCTCCTTGCCTGTTTTATCATGAATGCTGATCTTCCTGACATTCCCTTCTTCGATCAGTTCCCTGATCTTTTGCAGGATCTGTTCACCCTTGACCGAAAAGGTTTCCTTAAAAGTATTTGACATGGTTTTTGTTTTTGCAAAGATGACAAAAAAATGATCCGCTTTTAATGACCCTCATCATTTCCGGGGATGAACGCCATCATTTGTAAAACCCGGCCCCGTTTTATTTCCATGACCAATTGCAAACGAACTGTTAATTCAATGTTTAAACAACAAAAAAGGAACCGGCAGCGAACCTTTTACGTACCTGTATGTTCTTACTTACTTAAAACAACAAATTATGAAAATTACATTATTGGCATTTTTAACAATGCTTGGTTTCAGCGTTAACGCTCAAAATGACAAAAAAATGAAATGGCAGTCCGGCAACATGACCTCCATACACGGTATTGGCGTAAGTTTCCAGCAGTTCAGCGGTTTAAACAGCCGTGTAGCCGGGAACCCGCAGTTCAGGACATTGCGTGATTATATGGGCACCATCAGCCTGGGTTCTCGCATGGTTAAGAAAAATTTTATTTCTGACCTTACCATCACAGGTGCAAACAGCATGAGCGGCAACCGCAGCAAAAAAAGCAGCAGCCTGCGTTCACTGGCCGCAGGCATCAGCCTGGGTTATGACCTGATCCCTTCAGAAAAGTTCATGCTGTACCCGATGGTTGGTATCGGCATCGAAGGTTTACAGGCAAAATTTTACAGGGACCGGTCAGCCGTAAATTTTAATGATGTGCTGAACAATACGAACACGCAAAATGCCATCAGCGCCGTAAAGTTCACCAATGCATTTGCAACCTATAGCCTGGGTGGCGGTTTCAGTGTTAAACCGGCAAAATGCAATGGTACCATTGGCATACAGGCCAGCTATACCGGCAGTTTCAGCAGCCAGGCCTGGAAGAGCAGCGAAAGGCAGGAACTGGCCAATGCCCCCGAAGACAGGCTGAGCCGTTTTAATGTTGGGCTGGTATTCAGCAACATGATGGGCGGGTATAAGAAATAAATACAGGAACTTTAATTTTCCTTTACAACGTTTAAAAGCCTCCGCTTTTTCTTTACCAGGAAAGGTGGAGGCTTTTTATAAGCAGTTTTTCATACCGGTCTTTAATCAAAACAAAATTGCCTGCAGTTCACCCGTTTGAGAAATACAATAAATTAATTTACAAATAAGCCGGTTATTTTGCCGCCGTCGGAAGAATTCTGTAAAAATATTTCAAGCCCGTTCTTCCAGACCTTCGGAACATTTTTTGTACCATCGTTCTCATAACCCCCAACATAAATATCAAGCCCAAATCCGTGAACAGAAAGTGCCATTGCATCGTTGGTGCCATCGGTGAGGTTGGTTGCCACACCGTTCTTCCAGACCTTTGCCACGTTTTTAGTTCCGTTGTGTTCATACCCCACCACATATACATCCGTTCCTGCCTGTGAACCATAAATATATACCGAAAAAGCGCCCGCATTAAAATTGCCATTGGTTAAAGAACTGCCGATACCGTTCTTCCAGATCCTGGCTGCAGTTTTTGTACCGGACATTTCGGTTCCGGCAACATACATATCCGGGTAAAAACGCTTAATACTGTATGCAACGGCTGCATTGGTACCATCAGTTAATGAAACGGCAACACCGTTTTTCCAGGTCTTTGCCACATTGCCTTCATAGCCTGAAACATACACATCATTCCCCTCAACATACACTGAATGTGCCACACCGGAACTGGTTCCACCGGTTAAAAATGTAGCCACACCGTTTTTCCAGATCGTTGCTATGTCATAAGCCGGCCCCTTCACTTCTCCGGCAACATACACATCCTGGCCTGATACAAAAACAGACCTGCCGTTACTTTCCCAGTTAAAGCCGTTGGTTAAGAAAATACCATTCCCGTCTTTCCACAGCCTGGCCGTATTGATCACACCATTTCTTTCATACCCTGTAACATACACGGAAGTGCCGTAAAAAAAAACGGAATTGGCCTGAGCAACACTGTTGGGGAGCGCCAGCGGTGATGGGGCGCCGTTCTTCCAGGATGTAGGCATACTGTTCAAACCGGAATATAGATCGCCGGATGCATAAAAATTATTGCTTGGCCCTCCCCCGTTGGGCGTGGTTGTAAAACTTATTTCATTACTGTATGCTGTGCCGACACTGTTTGTTGCATATGACCTGGCGAAATAAACGACCCCGGGTGTTAGCCCCTGTACCAGGCCGGTAAATGTGCCCAATCCTGTACCGTTCACAGTATGATTTCCTGCAACCGTTGGATTGGGAGCATCGGCCCAGCAAATTCCCCGGGCTGTTACTGCTGCCCTTCCATCACTGGTTACATTACCACCGATCGTTACAAATGTTGTACTTACAATTAAGGGCACACCTGAAGTAAAACCAACTGTTGGCAATGCCGGGGGTGGAACCGGAATATTGGCTGGGCCTGATTTACTACAACTTGCAAAAATCAGTATTGCAGAAATTGCAGGAAAGCAGAAGATAATTTTCTTAAAGCAGGATATCATTATAATGAAATTAAAAACAGTAAAATAAAATTAAATATAATGAATAATCCCGGACCTGGTGTTTATGATCACAGCTTATTGAAATTGCCTTAATTAAAAAATGTATTGCATGCCTTTTCTATTTAAAACCGTGAATAAAAAGTCTGAATTTCCCATTTACTTTTCCCCTCATTCAAAGTAGCACATAAGATCTTATTGCCATCGGTACGCACATTAATTAACCCGTAAACAATTCCGTCAATTACTTTCAGTTTACCCATCGGTTTGGTTTTGTCTGATGGTTTCAGGGCACCGGAGACTGTATGTTTATAAGTAATGCTGGTTTTTTCCTCGTCTGTTAGTTGTACATCAATCTCTCCACCCGGTGCAGGATAATCATCTGCACTTACCTTGTAAGGGTCCCCGATCTTATAACTCCTCGATATTTCGGTACTGTACACCAGGGGTGTAACAAGTTTATCATCTGCAACTTTACGAAACCCTGTTGCGCCTGATGCAGCAACAATTGCCGGCCTCGGATGTGCATGGGTCTCATCATCACCCGAAGAAATGATCGTAGCGCCGGCCTGTACATACTGAAGGAATTCAAAGGAACAATCATCGCTGCCATGATGGCATCCTTTTACAACATCAGCAGCAAGTTCCTGTTTGTTCCCTTCCAGTGTTTCCAGGATATACTGCTGGCTTTTTTGGTTCAGGTCACCGGTTAAAAGGACCCTGCTTTTTTGATAGTCTACCCTTAATAAAATGGAATTCCCATTTGTGTTTTGTGAGTCGCTGCCCAGGCTTTTTAATGTGGGTTTACCGGAAACCGTTTTCTCAATGGGGCCCAGCACTTTTATGGCCACATCTTTATCTGCTTCATAACCCGGCAAATAGGTAAACTCATTTTTTGGGTTATAAGATATCCGTTCGATTGTTGCCCCGGAATTTAAAATACATTTTAAAAACTTTGCCCATTCGCCCTGTAAGCGCAATGCAGATGATTCTTTTAGCCCGTTGGCCACAGAGGTCTTACCGGTCAGCAGGTTGATGAGTGCGCCATCCTTTTTTTCGCCGAGGAATCTTGGATTGGCATCACTGGTCCACCACGAAACCCCGGCATGATAAAAAGCATTTACAGCAACTGCTGTAGTATCAAGCTCTGCTTTCTTTTCGTCGTTGAGCAGGTCCCATAAACCGCCATAGTGATCGGCATCATTGTGCGAACTGATCATGGCATCAAGTTCGATCGTTTCTGAATTATACTCCGTAAAAAATTTCCAGTCAACAAAATCAGCAGCACTTTTACCATGAGGTTGTTTTTCCCTGGTATATCCTCCATCAATAAGAATATGCCTTCTGTCTGGTGTGATGATCAACACCCCGTCTCCCTGCCCCACATCTATAAAATAATATTCCAGCAGGGACTCATCACCAAGATCTTCAGCTTTGATAAACACATTTTTGGCCCAGCGTGCATTTACTTTGTAACGCCCGTTTGTTTTTGTATTGGAAACCAGTTCTACCCGGTCACCCCAGAGCAGCTCCAGTAATACTTTATCAGTACCTGTACCTGTACCCGTGCCTGCATATAGTTTTGCAGTGTCTTTATTTACATATTTAATTGTTGTTGCCATAATTTTTTGTTTTAGTTATTTATAATTATGTTTTTCTGATGATAAAGCATAGCCTGTAATTACATTTTATAAAAATGGTTTGTAAACAGCTGATAATAAGAAATGGATTTCGGGGGAAAGAGTTAATGACACAAAAATCTGCAATATCCATGGTATTGTCAAGGGGGATAACACTTATTAAATACCGTACTTTCACCTTTTTTTTGTTGCTTTTAAGGAAGCCTCCCGGTTATTCCAGGGATTATCTCTTCCCTGAAATTTGCGAACACGGGGCCCTCGTAATCAGTCCGGATTGCAGTATTTATTTTTTGTAATTTGTGTTTTGTAAAAGCAGCTTTTCAATCCGGGAATTACTCTGACTATATGACCGAAAAAAGTTCCCGGTATACCTGCATCATGAAACAAAAACTGATTGTATACCCGTTGATCATCCTGGTTGCTGCCATGTTCACTTCTGAGTTGGCATTCTCACAAGCCAATATTGATACACTCTGGAACTTATTTAAACGCTCTCAGCCCATACAGGCAAGTTCGCCGGTTTGGGATATGGCAGGTAAAAAGGAGATCAAAGAAACCTGTATAACGGGGGATTGTGCCAATGGCTATGGAATATCCATATCAAATGAAGGTGCAGTTACCGGCAGGTACCAGTATGAAGGCGGTTTTTTAAACAGCAAACACCAGGGTGTTGGGATCAGTAGAACCGCAAATGGCCTTACCAGGGTTTGCCATTTTGAGCAGGGAAAAGAAGTGGGTGCCTATCTCCTGTATAATAACGGGCTGATGGAACTGCACAATGCAAGCAGCAGTGTTGTTAGAAAACTGAAAACCGAATCCGGATTTAGTTTGGCAGATATACAAAAGCACCAGGCTTACAGTTTTGAAAAATTTATTGCCTGCAACTGCCTTGGCCGGGCTACCCATATTGAGGAAACAGAATACCAGCAACCCTATGATGTGATCGATGAATTTAAAAATAATAAGGGTACCAATTATAAGACCGTTACCCGGCGGGTAGAATACCCGGGCTTAAAAAATAACTGCCCGAATACCGTATTCGTAAAAGCGATTGCTTTAGAAGGAGGTTTTTATTTCGACAGGTCGGTTGCCGTTTTACCCGGCGCCACGATCCTGAAACGGCCATTCAATGCAAACTATAACCCCGGTAAGGAAGGGGTACAATACTTAGGCCAATATCAAGCAGCTCCGGTTTCAAAATGAACTTTTGATCAGGATTGGTGCTGCTGTACAAAGCATTTTAACTCCACGAATCATTTCAAATTCAGGATTCTTTCACGGCAAGACCCGGTTTATTAAATAAGTCTTCATTAACCGTCACCCGGCAACAGGCACCGCTTTGCCTGCAGCATACTCATGACTGAAACCTTCAGTATCAAAAAATACCTGCTCAGCCGTAATTTTTACCGATATAACAGGATTGGTTTTACATAACAATATCAACAAATTACTTTTAATGAACAGTCCGGGTAAAAATGATACTGATTGAAAAGATGAAATTGCATGACCTGGCTCATTGTACAAAACAGGAACTGCTGATACTTTTATAATGCAGGTTAGCCATAGGATCGTTTTGATCTCTGTTTGGATATATGTAACCCCAAAATAAAATGTTATGAAAAATATACTGATCCCAATGCTGATGTGGATGAGTTCCATATCCTTTGCACAGGTAACGGTCAGCTGGGTCAATTATCCCGGTGGTGTAGCCCTGGCCACGGATGCATCAAACAATGTGTACACAGCCAATTGGGATTATAATGCCGGCGGGGATATTACCTTAACCAAAAGGAATGCATCCGGCACTATTATCTGGGAAGTGCCTTATGACAATACCGACCAGACCAGGCATGAGGTGGCCACCTGGGTTGCAACAGACCAGGCAGGTAATATATTGGTTTCAGGAACTATCCGTTCGGGTTATTCCAACCCTGTAAATGCGGCAAGCATTTTAATGAAATATGATCCCGCCGGAACATTATTGTGGAGAAGGGTTTTTGAATCTGAATTTGAAGGTTCATCAACAAAAAAATGTTTGATCGATGCCAGTAATAATATTTATGTGCTGGGGTTGGGCCAGAGCGGAACAGGAATGGTGACCAGGGTAAAAAAATTCGATGCTGCCGGAAATGCACTCTGGTCTTATTTCGACAATGCCGGTATTGGCGCACCATTGAATTTTAAGTTTACCCCTGATCAAAAGATCCTGATCATCAGCCGCAGCCTTACCGGCAATATCAATGGTTTTGCAAAGATCGGCCTGGATGGAAACCAGGTATGGAGCATTGCCGGCAATGACAGCTATTCCGCCGGTGATTCAGCAGGCGATGCAAATGGAAATACTTACCTGGTTAACGGCCAATATGTTATTTCAAATGCGGGGAGCAGCTTTAAAAAAATATCACCTGCCGGTGCGGTCATATGGACGCACACAAATTCGATAAAAGGCACCAAGGTTGAAGTTGGTACCGATAATAACCCGGTGATCAGCGGTTACCCGGCTGCAGGTTATGGAACTGCATTTATGAAATATGATAACAGCGGAAACGTGCTTTGGCAAAACCTGGATGCCGATGGCCCGGCTTATGCTTTGCTGTCGCATGCGCAATTGAGACTTGACGGGGATAACAATGCATACCTGGCAGCCAGTACTTTATTTCAAATGGCAGTTTGTAAAGTGTACAGTAACGGGGCTTCAGCATGGGTTGCAGCCACAACCGGGAGCGCCGCTTATGCTTTGGCGTTTGGAACAGATACCAGCATATTTGTAACCGGTGGCACCACCGCAAGGCTCACACAGGAACTGATCGCCCTGCCTGTAAAACTAACCCGCTTTGCAGCCCGTAAATATGAAAACCAGGTACTCGTAACCTGGGAAAGCGCCGAAGAACTGAACTTATCGCATTATATCCTTCAATACAGTGAAGACGGAAACAGATTCTCAGATATTTCCAATATTCCTGCCAAAGGAAGCAACAGCAGTTATACATATACGGATATGAACAGGCTTGCTCCCCATATCTATTACCGTTTACGGTCAGTAGATATCGATGGCAGGTCGCATGTAAGCGCAGTTGTACACCTGGCTAATGATTTGGATGCTGCTGTCACCAGGCTGACCGTATTTCCCAACCCGGTACAACAGGAAATGAATGTACATTTTATAACGCTTAAAAATATGGATGTTGATCTCAGGTTATACAACCTGGAGGGCAGGCTGGTACAGGCTTACCGAAGAACAGCATCACCAGGTACCAATTTTTACCAGCTTGAATTAAGTTCAGGGATGCCTGCAGGAACTTATATACTTACGGCAAACGATGGCGATGGAAACAGGTTACAAACAAAAATAATTAAACAGTAGGACGCATACCTGCAGTGTGGAGATACACCGAACGGCTGTATAACAATACTTTGTTAAAAATCGTCTGTATGAGTAAGATCATTTTTTAATAGCTGCCAAATCCCTAAAATTGGGCGTGAATTTCAAGAGGAAAATATCAGCATGTATTTTTTTTAGTGTTTACCTGTTTACCGCAACGGTAGCCATGGAATTATTTAAATTACCGGTATTGATCAGTCATTATTATGATCACCGGGAAGAAAATAAGGATATGACCTTACCTGCATTTTTAGTGCAGCATTATTTTTATGAAGATGGCACAGATAAGGATGTTGAAGAAGACAACAAACTGCCATTCAAATCTCTGGAAAATGCAGCTTCAGTTTCCTTTATTTCACTATCACCGCCTGATCTGCCGGAATGCACAGCCAATAGAAAAGAAAAGATAAAAAAAATATTTGGCCTTTATACAAACCCATTTCTGCCGTTTCAATATTTAAATTCCATCTGGCAGCCTCCACGCCATTGCTGTTCTGTTACAGCATGATTTTTTTATTTACATTTTAAAATTTATAATAATGAACCAGACACATATTCATTTGTTGCTGAATCATTTTCCCATCATTGGAACACTGATCGGCAGCTGCCTCTTATTATGGGGCATTGTCAAAAAGAACGATCATACAAAGTCTATAGCTGCCGTTTTATTGGCAGTCATGGCCCTGATAGCCATCCCCGTATTTTTAACCGGTGAACCGGCAGAAGAATCTGTTGAAGACATAACCGGTGTATCTGAAAAGATGATCTCACTTCATGAAGAAGCTGCTGAGATTGCCATCTGGCTTATGGGTATAACCGGCATCGTTTCTTTAGCTGCCCTGGCTTTGGCCTGGAAAAAAAACAAACAGGCGAAGATCTTTTTTGGGATCGCTTTTGCTATTTCTGCAGTATGTTTTGCAGCTATGGCACGTACGGGTTATTTAGGCGGACAGATCCGTCATACAGAGATCAGCAACCCTGCAAATACTGACACGCAGGTTGATAACAAACAGGAAAAGGAAGAAAGTGGCGACAAGGATGACGACTGATCAATTAAAGGCTGGCAATATTTTTATTTGCCAGCCTTAATTTTTATAGCTCCCGGCAGGGCGGTTCCTTTACCGGAAGCACTACACTCGCTTCATAAAATAAAAATTCATCTGCCGGGAAATCGTAAACCCAAGCCTTGTATAGAGTGCAACGGCCCTTTCATTGTCCTCCCGTACATGTAAAAACGGGTGCTGCCCCTGTTGCAGAATGAGCTGCAACTGGTGTTGCATTAAAGTATTCGCATACCCCTTGCCGGTATGGTTTGGGTGCGTACAAACCGCACTGATCTCGGTATAGTGCTGTACATGGAGCCGCTGCCCGGTCATGGCAACCAGTTCTTCCTGTTCAGAGATGCCAAAATAGTTTCCAAAACCGATCGTGCGTTGCCCAAAAGGCCCGGGTTTGGTAAGTGTTGCCAGTTGCATCATTTGCCCAACATGCT
>CAZBIK010000055.1:0-13934 GCA_964491955.1 uncultured Ferruginibacter sp. | reverse complement strand
AACGTCGCTGGCCACCATTTCCTTTACGAGGCCGGCCAGGTCATATTTTGGTTTCCAGCCTAATTTTTCCCTGGCTTTGGTGGCATCCCCGATCAGTAATTCAACTTCTGTGGGGCGAAAGTATTCAGGATCTACAGCCACCACTTCTTTGCCTTTTTCCAGCTGGTAAGCCGGGTTATTACAGGCGGCAACGATCCCTTTTTCATTTACCCCTTCCCCTGTAAAAGTCAATTCAATGCCTACTTCCCTGAAGGCAAGTATGATAAAATCCCTAACACTGGTCGTGGTTCCTGTGGCAATAACAAAATCATCCGGTGTATCCTGCTGCAGGATCATCCACATGGCTTCCACATAATCCTTGGCATGCCCCCAGTCTCTTTGTGCATTGAGGTTACCCAGGTATAATTTATCCTGCAGGTTATGCACGATGGCAGCAACGGCCATGGTGATCTTACGGGTAACAAAAGTTTCGCCGCGCAAAGGGCTTTCATGATTAAAAAGTATCCCGTTGCAGGCATACATATTATAAGCTTCCCGGTAATTAACCACGATCCAGTAGCCATAGAGTTTGGCAACCGCATACGGGCTCCGGGGATAAAACGGGGTTGTTTCCCGCTGGGGTACTTCCTGTACCAATCCATATAACTCAGAAGTTGAAGCCTGGTAAATGCGGGTCTTTTTTTCAAGCCCCAATATCCTGATGGCTTCCATTAAGCGTAAAGTGCCGATCCCGTCTGCGTTTGCAGTATATTCCGGGGTATCAAAACTGACCTTAACATGGCTCATGGCTGCCAGGTTGTAGATCTCATCGGGCTGTGTTTCCTGTACAATGCGGATCAGGTTGGTACTGTCGGTCATATCACCATAATGCATGGTAAAACGTACATTCTTTTCGTGCGGGTCCTGGTATAAATGATCCACCCTGCTTGTGTTAATTAAAGACGAACGTCTTTTAATACCATGAACCATATAGCCTTTTTCAAGCAGTAAATCTGCCAGATAAGCTCCATCCTGTCCGGTTATACCGGTAATTAATGCAGTTTTCATATGTTAAAAATAGTGAAATCGGAATGATTTCTTTAATGTGTGGTTTGTAACAGTTGTTGTTTGGTTAAAAAATCCTGGTAAGCTATGTTCATTCCTGCTTCGAGAGAAGTTTTATAATGCCATCCCAATGATGATAATTTTGTTACGTCCAACAGTTTACGGGGCGTCCCATCCGGCTTTGAGGTATCAAAAATGAAATCCCCTTCATAGCCGGTAACGCATTTTACCAACCCGGCCAGTTCCTTTATGCTAAGGTCTTCGCCGCACCCGATATTTACTATTTCCTTTTCATTGTATGTTTCCATTAAGAACAAACAGGCATCGGCCAGGTCATCTGCAAATAAAAATTCCCGCCTGGGATTCCCGGAACCCCAGATCACGACTTCCTTTGATCCGGAAACTTTTGCCTCGTGCAGCCTGCGGATCAATGCAGGCAGCACATGTGAATTCTCAGGATGGTAATTGTCATTGATGCCATACAGGTTGGTTGGCATCACACTTATAAAATTAGCCCCATACTGGTCCCGGTAAGTTTCACATAATTTGATCCCTGCAATTTTCGCGATCGCATAAGGTTCGTTGGTGTATTCCAGCGGACCGGTTAACAGGGATGCTTCCCGGATAGGCTGTTCTGCCATTTTTGGATAAATACAGGAGCTGCCCAGGAACAGCAGTTTTTTCACATGATTCTGATAGGCCGCATGAATGATGTTTGAAACGATCATCAGGTTGTCATATAAAAAATCGGCCCGGTAAGTATTATTGGCTATGATCCCGCCCACTTTTGCAGCTGCCAGGAAAACGAAGTCCGGCTTTTCTTCGCTGAAAAACCTTTCCACGTCCTGCTGGTTGCGCAGGTCAAGTTCTGCAGAAGTACGGTAAACGAGATTATTAAATCCCTTTTCATGTAAAGCACGTACTATGGCAGAACCTACCATTCCGTTATGGCCGGCTACGTAAATTTTATCTGTTTCCCTCATGATGAATGGGCAAGTCTGTAATTTTGTAATAACGGGTTATTACTGATAAATAAATTGTCTTCTTCAATTTCTGCAATAAGGGCATATCCCAGTGAAGGCAGGTTGATTTTGATCGTTTTATTTTTCATGGCATATAACCTGCCCTTCATTGAAAAACGGAATCCATTATTTTCCTCTGCAGTTTCTTCACAATTAACGGAAGCCGGAAGTAATTTAATATTCCGGTACGTTTCAGTAAATTCCCTGATAGCATCTATTTCTTCCGTTGCAATAACGGCAGGTTTGCCCAGCCAGTACAACAGGTTAATTACGCCATTTGTTTGTTTGAGGAGTGCTGTGGTTTCCTCTGAAGTATGTACAAACACTACGGATTTTAACAAGGGTTCCAAAACAAATTTGTGTTTCATAAAGGTTTTAGTTTTCACGTAACCCATCGGCACAAATGTTTCAATTTTCTTTTTTGCCAACAACGCGGCAACCCTTTTTTCAGCCTGCGGTTTTGTGTAAACAGCATACCAATTTTTCTGCATAACCATTTTTTTAAAATTAGAAATGTGCAGTTAATCAGATATTTGGAAAAGGATAGTTAATCAGATATGTGGAATAATTTGGTAGACAGGATAGGTGGATAGTTTTGGTATGTCCGGGTATTGTTTAACCCGTTCACTAACAAAAGTACTACATTGGATAAAAATAATTCTTCATAAAGTTGGATTTTTGTTCGTTAAGCTGATTTTTTTTCTTTTTTACTTTTTGCCCCGCCATAGCCATAGTATTTATCGCCATACATATAGCTTTTCCCATATCCGTAATTGGTTTTAAACATTCCCCTTGTTTTAAGGCCGTTAAAAATAATGGCCGGGTTGTTTATGGGATTGATCTGGTTATTTTCATCAAGCCTTTTTACCAGCAGTTTTGGTGTATACCCATGCCGGATCACATATAAAGTGGCGTCGCAAAGGCCTGAAAGAATGTAGGCATCAGTCACCAATGCTGCAGGTGAAGTATCAATAACCACCATCTCGAAATGATTTCCCAGGTACTCAATTAACGATTCTACTTTTCCATTTGCCAAAAGTTCAGTAGGATTTTCGGGCAAACTGCCGGGAGCGATAAAATACAGGCTTTCATGCCCTTCCAGTTTATGTATGATATCCCTGGGTTCCTTTTTACCGGTTAAGAATTCTGTTACGCCATGTTCAAAATTTACATTCAGGATCTCTGACTGTGTTGGCCTGTTCAGGTCCAGGTCTACCAGGACAGTTTTTTTCCCGGTAAGCGCAATACTTACAGCAAGGTTGGCCGCCACAAAACTTTTCCCTTCACCGGATATACTGGAGGTGATCAACAATTTTTTATGGGTTGAATCTATACCCAGGAATGACAGGGAAATACGCAGTTTCCTGTATTCTTCGGCAATAAAACTACGCGTACCCTTTTCTATGACCAGTGGTGTCTTTGATTTGTCGAAAGTAATTTCACCAATGATGGGAATCGAAGACATCTTCTCGATCTCACTCCTGTATTTGATCTTACCCGTGATCGAATCTTTAAGGATGATGATCCCGGCACCCAATCCAATGGCACCCATAATGGCCATGATGTAAAAAAGTTTTTTATTGGGGCTAACGGGGAATTTCCCGGCCAGTGCCTTATCCACTACCCTGCTGTTGGATATCACAGAAGCCAGTGACATTTCTGCCTCCTGCTTTCTCTGCAGCAGGTTCTGGTACATATTTGCCTTATTCTGGTGCTGCCGGCTGATCTCAACAAGCTGTTTTTCCTTCATCGGCACCGACGACAATAATGCATTATATCCACTGTTGGTTGAGTATAAACTTTGCCTGGAAGCGCTTAATCCCTTTTTTTGGTTCTGTATATTTTCCAGGATGCTCGGCTGTAGTTTTTTGATCTGTTCACCAAGGGAAACCAGGGACGGGTTATTGGGGCCAACGGTTTTTTTCAGCTTATCATAATCTGCCTGTGAAGCCTGCAACTGGGTTAATAAATTGGTGAGGGTAGGGTCAGTTACACCCAAAGTGGATGGGGCCAGCATTTCGCCGCTTTGTTTATTCGCAACCGTTTTTTCTACCAGGTCCAGCATCGAAAGCTGCATATTGATATCACCCAGCTTTTGATCATTTTCACTTACATTCTTTAAATAATAAGATCCCTGTACCCCGATATCAACCACGTTGCTGCCTGACCTGTATTGCTGTATCTTTTTCTCAACTGAATCAAGTTCCTGTGTAACCGCGTTTAACTGCTCATCAACAAATGCAAGCGTATTGCGGGCAAAAGTGTTTTTTTCCAGTATCGAAACCCGGTCATACGTGGTTATAAGCTGGTTGATGATATCAACGGCCCGCTGCGGAATGGCATCCTTAAAGGTGAGTTCTACGATGGCAGACTGCTTGTTGGGGGTTACTTTAAGGCTCATCAATAACCCGGAAGCCGTATTTTGTACATTATCCAGTGAAAAATACAATTGATTTTTATTGGTGTTTGCCATTGCATACTGGTAGCGGTTTGGCATAAACTTTAAAACACCATAAGGCGTACTCACAAACTGGTTGATGGGATATTTATCCTTATTGTTCAGCGTGACCGTCTTTGTATTTGCATCATAACTGAAAATAACCTTCTCCACTTCCTGGATCGAATCCGGCATCTGGGCTTCGATCATGATGGGCGACAAGGTATAAGCATCGCCTGATTTTACTTTTCCTTCCTGCGAAACCGGGGCATACAGGTAAAGTGATTTTACCACTTTTTCCATCAATGACCGGGATTGAATGACCTCGATCTCGTTTTCAATATTTTTCTTGGAAGCGATCAGGTTCAATGATTCCAACAGCCTTGAATCATCATTTCCTCCCCGGCTTTCATCTTTAATGATCAATGTGGCCGTAGCTTCATATATAGGGGTAACGTACCGCAAATACACATAGGCGCCTGCCAATGAAAAAATGATCAATATGACAAATAAAGGCCAGTAGGGTAAATATTTGGCAGCCAGTTGCTGGGCCATATTCACCTCTCCTTCTTCTTTCATGATCGTATTGTTCGTGTTCGTTTCCATTTTCTGAATCTGTACAGTTTTATTGGATAACCCTGTCTAAAACCAGCACCAATATTGAAATTCCGGTAAATACAATAGGCAATATTTGTTGAGACCTGTTGGTAGTGGCAATTTTAGCTTTATTGGGTTCTACATAAATCACGTCGTTTGGTTTCAGGTAATAATAAGGCGAATTTAAAAAATCTGCTGAATTTAAGTTCAATCGCCTTGTTACTCTTTTGTTATCCTCTTCACGGATCAATAACACATTGTCCCTTTTTCCGAATATAGTAAGATCACCTGCCAAACCCAACGCTTTAACCAGCGAGATCTGTTCACTGGGAACATTTATGACAGATGGGTTTGTTACTTCTCCCAGCACCGTTACTTCAAAATTTAAATGCCGTATTTCAACAATGGGGTTAAGGAGTTCACCTTTTGCCAAAATAATACTGGTAATACTTGCAATTAATTGTTTTTTTGTCAACCCCGCTGCCATCACATTCCCGATCCGCGGCATCTGAATATAGCCATCGTTGTTTACCAGGTATCCTTTAGCCGTATTATCTATCCGGTTGTAAGCCAGGTCTGTTTCCGGGCTTGGACTGCTGATGACCACATTTAAAATATCATTCTTTTGGATGGGCGCTTCAATAACGCCCAATACTGTTCTAAACGTAGAGTCCTGGGCATTTTGAAAATAAGCTATCTTTTTAGAAGATGTACAGGATATGCCAAAAACCGTTGAAAAACAAAAAATTACAAAAATGAACCGCCGGGCCATAATAATATATTATAGGTTACTTATATAAAAATGAACACTTTGGGAAGCCTTTGGATAGGATGAAAGGTAAGGAGCGTAAAAAACAAAAACAGCAATATTTATGTTTTATCCAATTTAGGAGTAAAAATACTATTTATAATATAATTTCCAAATTAAATATTGATTATTTTAAGGTAAAATTAAATTTTTTCCGGTTAAACTGCTTTCCATTTAGCCACCGGGGCGGATTATATATTTTGGTTCCCTCCCTGGCAATTCAAGATCACCAACTTATGCGAATCCGGCAACCATATGCCCGATCGGGGTATCTTTATATATGATATGAATTACCTGGCCCATGCATACCTTTCTTTTAATGACCCCCATATCCTGCTGGGCAATATGATCAGCGACTATGTAAAGGGGAAAAAACAATTTGATTATGCCTTACCCGTTCAAAAAGGGATCAAACTGCACCGGTTCATTGATGAGTTTACCGATTCACACGCAGCTACCCGTGAATTGAAATCATATTTCAGGCCCCAATACCGCCTCTATAGTGGCGCATTTGCCGATGTGGTGTATGACCATTTTTTAGCAACCGACACCACCCAATTTGAAACAGAAACAGCCCTGAAACTATTTGCCGGCAAAACCTATCGCCTGCTGGAACCGCAATCCCCTTTTTTCCCGCCACCCTTTCAAATGATGTTTCCATACATGAAATCCCAGGACTGGCTTTACAATTACCGGCTTCCCGGGGCCATTGAAAAAAGTTTCGGGGGCCTGGTAAGGCGTTCCGCCTATCTTACAGAAAGCAGGATTGCTTTTGAAATATTCAATCAGCATTATGATGAAATGAAGGTTTGTTATGCAGCCTTTTTCCCCGACCTGAAAAAAAATACAGCCATCCGGTTGGATGAATTGCCGGGTTGATAACAACAGTTAATCATTCGGGCATAAAAGTTACAACTTATGTTATACAGGTGGCAACAAAGAACAGCTGATTTCTGTATCTTTAAAATAAAAAATGATGAAGTATTTATGTATGTCCATTACTTTTCTATGTTTTGGCTTTCTTGCCCTGCAGGCACAAACCGGTTTGCCCGCAGTTGACAAATCGCCGATGGATATGAGTTATTTCCCGAACCGGTACCCGGTACTTAAGATCCAGGATAAAGCAACAGAGCAGCCAGTTGCCAGGGTCATATACAGCAGGCCGCAAAAAAACGGCAGGGTAATATTCGGGGAGTTGATCGATTACGGAAAAGTCTGGCGCATGGGTGCCAATGAAGCCACCGAACTGGAATTTTTCCAGGATGTAAAGATCAATGAGGTAAAGATCAAAAAGGGACGTTATACCCTGTATGGTATACCGAATACAGATACCTGGACCCTGATCATTAACAAGGATACTGATACCTGGGGTTCATTTAAATACAATGATAAAAATGATGTGGTCCGGATGGACGTGCGGGTGCAGAAACTAACAGAAATAACCGAATCATTTTCGATGGTATTTGAAAAAACAGGCGATGGCGCAGAACTGGTCATTGCCTGGGATACGATTAAGATCAGTTTACCGATAGTGTTTTAAATCATTGTACACCATGCATATAAAAAGAGCATTGTTTTTTACGGGTATATTTTTCTGTTGCTGTCTTTTTATGTCCTGCAGTCAGCAGGCTGATAAAACGGCAAACGCTGATATCCCGGGCCGTATACCCGTTTCCGTTAAGGACAGCATACTCCTGTCAATAGATAAATCTCCTATGGACATGATCTATTTTCCTGAAAATTATCCTGCCCAGAAAATGATCGATCCCACCCTGGCCAACCCGGTAGCCAGGGTTATCTACAGCAGGCCACAAAAAAAAGGAAGACCGCTTTTTACCGATTCATCCACTGCCGGCAATGCCATTCAGCATTACGGGCACGAATGGCGCCTGGGTGCCAATGAAGCCACAGAGATCGAATTTTTTAAGCCGGTTACCATCAATGGAAAACAGATCGCCCCGGGCAGGTATATCATGTATTGTATCCCTTATCCCGGTACCTGGAAAATAATTTTTAATACAAACCTGTACAGTTGGGGGCTGCACATAGATAAAACCAAAGACCTTGCAGAAATAGATGTGCCGGTCATTAAAAATAATATTGAGATCGAATATTTCACGATGTTTTTTCAATCTTCAGCCAGTGGTTGCGACCTGGTGATGGCCTGGGGTGATACCAAAGTTATATTGCCTGTTCACTTCCGGTAATATTTATTTTTTAAACCCGCTTCAGCAGTTTTTTTTTCTTGATATTTACACTATGTGTGGAATTGCAGGAATATTATTACAGGCCTCCAACCCCGGCGCCCCGGTGCATTTAAAAAAAATGACCGATGCCATTGCCCATCGCGGACCGGATGATGAAGGTTCATGGAGCAATCATAAAAATACGGTTCACCTGGGACACCGGAGACTTTCGGTGATAGACCTGAGTAAAAATGCTGCACAACCAATGGCCTATGCCAGCCGCTACCGGATCGTGTATAACGGTGAAATATTCAATTACCTCGAGATCAGGTCCTTTTTACAAAACAAGGGATATGGTTTTACTTCAAAATCAGATACTGAAGTTATCCTGGCAGCTTACGATTACTGGAAGGACAAATGCCTGCAGCAACTGGATGGCATGTTTGCCTTTGCCATCTGGGATGAAAAAGAAGAAAGGTTGTTTGCAGCCAGGGACCGGTTTGGAGAAAAGCCTTTATATTATTACGAAGATGAGGCCAATTTTGTTTTTGCCAGTGAAATGAAGGCGCTCTGGGCCATCGGAATTGAAAAGCATATTGACAATAAAATGCTGCTCAATTACATCACACTGGGGCATGTTCAAAACAGCATTGACAAGGAACAGACATTTTTCGAAGACATTTATGTGCTGCCGCCATCCCATTACCTGGTCTTTGAACCTGCATCAGGCCATCTTTCAAAAATTGTAAAATACTGGAGCATCAATAAGGAGATCAAGATTGATATTTCGGTTAATGATGCCATTGAGAAATTTACAGAACTGTTCACCCGCTCGGTCACCCTGCGGCTGCGCAGCGACATCCCAGTGGGCAGCAGTTTAAGCGGCGGCCTCGACAGTTCTTCCATTGCTTATATGGTGAGCCAGGTACAAAAAAACAGCCGGTATAAAGAAAAAGATAACCCCCTGCTAACGTTTTCCGCCACTTTCCCCGGCTTTGAAAAGGATGAATCCGGGTATATCCGGATTGTTACAGATCATTTAAAACTGGCCAATCATCAAATACACCCCTCTGCCGCAGACTTGGTAAATGATTTTGAAAAACTTTGTTATCACCAGGAAGAACCCTTCCAGTCATCTGGTATTTTTGCCCAATACAAGGTTTTTGAACTGGCCAAACAATATGGAGTAAAGGTTTTACTGGATGGGCAGGGTGCTGATGAATTGCTGGCCGGCTATCCCAGGTATATTCACTGGTACCTGCAGGAAGTGCTGAGCAGGCACAAACTGGGCGCCACGCAAAAGGAAAGGGCTGCTTTCCGGAAAAACAACCAGCCCTTTCACTGGGACCTGAAAAATTATTTTGCTGCATTTCTTCCGTCACATGCAGCCATGCAACTGGAGAAGATCGAATACCGGAAAACCATTTCACATCCGGATATCAGCGAAGATTTTTTAGGCCTGATAAAGCACCAGGAATGGGTGGGCATCCATAAACCGATCGTGACCAAATTAAATGACATCCTGCATTTTCATACCACCGAGATGGGGTTGGAAGAACTGCTTCGCTATGCAGACCGGAACAGTATGGCGCATGGCTGTGAAGTAAGGCTGCCTTTTTTAAATCATGAGCTGGCAGAATTTGTTTTTTCGCTGCCCGCCCAGTTGAAAATGCACGAAGGCTGGACCAAATTTTTATTGCGCAAAACCATGGACAGCAAATTGCCGAATGAAATTGTATGGCGCCCCGAAAAAGTAGGATTTGAACCACCCCAAAAAAACTGGATGAAGGAAACCATCATGCAGGATTATATTCATGAAGCCAAAAAGAAACTGGTTAATTCAGGTATCCTTACCAAAAGATCGCTCACCAAAAAAGTTGAACCCCTGGCAGCACATGCCGATAAAAATTACGACTGGCGTTTTTTGTGTGCAGCACAGGTAATTTAAATTGTACCTGCCCAAACCCGTTAAGGGGGCTTACAAAAAATCCCGTTACTTTTGTAAAAATATTTTTATGAATAATAACGATTCAAATTCCCAATCAGGGAACAGGGGGATGAAGCTTGCTACCAGATTTATTCATGCCGGTGCCGAACCGGATCCGGGAACAGGTGCGATCATGACGCCGATCTTTCAAACCAGTACTTATGTGCAGGAAGCGCCCGGAAAAAACAAAGGTTACGAATATGCCCGCAGCCAGAACCCCACCCGCAAAGCCCTGGAAGATGCCTATGCCATCATTGAAAATGCAAAATTTGGCCTCGCATTTGGCAGTGGTGTAGCCGCTACAGATGCTGTCATAAAATTATTGAACCCGGGCGATGAAGTGATCGCTGCCAATGATATGTATGGCGGAAGCTACCGTTTATTTACAAAAGTGTGGGAACGGTATGGTATTGCATTTAAGTATGTGGATACAACCGATGCAGCAAATGTACAGGCAGCTGTTTCTGCCAACACCAAATTGATCTGGCTGGAAACGCCTACAAACCCGTTGATGAACATTACCGATATTGCTGCCATTGCTGCCATTTCAAAAAAAGCAAATGCCTTATTGTGTGTTGACAATACTTTTGCATCGCCTTATTTACAAAACCCACTTGACCTGGGTGCTGACATCATCATGCACTCAGCCACCAAATATTTAGGCGGACACAGTGATGTGATCCAGGGCGCATTGATGATGAACGATGCAGCACTGCGTGAAAAGCTGTATTTCATCCAGAAAAGCTGTGGTGCCGTTCCCGGACCCATGGATTGCTTTTTGGTATTGAGGGGGATTAAAACACTGCATGTACGTATGAAACAGCATTGTGAGAACGGCGAAAAGATCGCACACTGGCTCCGCAAAAATCCTAAAGTGGGAAAAGTGTACTGGCCCGGTTTTGAAGACAATGCCGGCTATGCCGTTGCCAAAAAACAAATGCGGGGATTTGGCGGCATGATCAGTTTTGTGTTAAAGGATGAAAGCATCGAGGCGGCCAATAAAGTACTTACCGGAACAAGGTTATTCTCGCTGGCCGAAAGCCTCGGCGGCGTTGAATCGCTCATCAACCACCCGGCCAGCATGACCCACGCCAGCATTCCCCGTGAAGAACGGATCAAAAACGGCCTGGCTGATGGTTTAATAAGACTAAGTGTAGGTATTGAAGATGCTGATGACCTGATTGATGATCTTAACCTTGCGATCGGATAATTTTTTAATGAAAAATGAACTTGCCGGTTTTTTAAACAGTAAGGTTGATCTGTACAATCAACCCGCATTCATCAAAAACGATCCCGTATCGATCGTACACCTGTTTACAAAAAAACAGGACCGGGAAATAGCCGGTTTCTTTGCAGCGGTATTTTCCTGGGGCAACCGAACCACGATCATCAACAAATCAAAGGAATTGTTGCAGCTGATGCACAATGATCCGTATAATTTCTGCATGCAGCACACAAAGGCTGACCTTGAAAAACTGGCTGGCTTTAAGCACCGCACTTTCAACGCAACCGACCTCCTGTATTTTATCGCTTTCTTTAAAATGCATTATACAAAGCACCCTTCGCTTGAAACAGCATTTACACAATGGATGCATAAAAAAGATGAAACGGTAGAAAACGGGCTGAATGGTTTTTATCATTATTTTTTTTCGCTGCCCCATATCCCTGACCGCACCCGGAAACACATTGCATCGCCCGAAAAGAATTCAAGCTGTAAAAGGCTGAATATGTTCTTACGATGGATGGTTAGAAGTGATGAAAAAGGGGTTGATCTCGGGATCTGGAAAAAGATCGATCCGGCACAACTGATCTGCCCCGTTGATGTACATGTGGCGAGGGTCGCAAAACAGCTGAACATCCTGCACAGAAAGCCCGTTGACTGGAAGGCCGCATTGGAATTGACCGCCTTTTTGCGTACTTTGGATAAAGCCGACCCTGTGAAATATGATTTTGCCTTATTCGGTACCGGGGTGATGGAAAACAAAACGCAGAATTAAAAATGCTGACCGAATTATTAATAACACTTAAACTATGCAGGCTCTTAAAGTCTCTCCGCCGTTTGGCGGAGGAGATTTAGAGGGGGCCGATTTCGCTGATGGAGAATGTTGAATTGATACAGCTATTAAACAAAGAGCTTGCCATTGAGATCCCCGGTAAGTTATCTTATGCTGAATTACACAGCCAGCTGGCAGCATACATTAACGGTTTAATAAAAAATGATTTTGATAAATTAATAACTTATCTCTACCGCATTGACGTAAGTGAAGAAAAACTGAAAAACCTGCTGCAGCAAAACCCGCAGGAAGATGCCGGAAATATCATAGCCGAACTGATCATAGAAAGACAGGTACAAAAAATAAAAACCCGTGAACATTTCAGCAAACCGGGTTATGATGCAGGTGAAGAAGAGAAATGGTAAATGATCATTGATCCTGTAATTCCCTGCCGGATGGTTTTTTATTGAACATCAGTTCCTGCACTTTTGCTTTATCTTCTTTCTCCTTTGAAAGGTCGAACATAGTGCCGAAAACATGGTCCCATAAAGTAGAACTAACCCCAAAACCCAGTTCCGTATTTTTATAATGATGCAGGTGGTGATTGCGCCACAAAGGTTTCATCCACCTGAACGGTGGGTTCCAGGCATGAATGGCATAATGCATACTGCCATAAACCAGGTACCCTACCAGGAATCCGGGGAAAAAGGCAAAAATATATTGCTGGGCCCCTATTATATATGCAACAGAATACATCAGGCTGAAAAGTGTAAGGGAGATCATTAAACTGGGCACAGGCGGCATAAAAAGCCGTTCTTTATCCCTGGGGTATTCATGATGGTTGCCATGCAGCACATAAACGATCCGCAGGGCCCTTTCACTTTCTGCCATAAAGTGAAAAATATAGCGGTGGATCACATACTCAAATAATGACCAGGTAAACATTCCGGCTAAAAAGACGCCGGCCGTATTCCATAACCCGACAGACAATATTGTATAACTATAATAAAGCATACCGGCTATGATCGGTAAATAAAGCCCCCAGATCACCAGCGGGTGTGTTTTGGTGAGGAATTCCAGGTATGCGTTTTTAAAGATCTGCGCCTGGCCTTTGTTATGTATTTTCTCGAATTTCAAAGTATGTAATTATAGTACAAAATTAATATTTCAAATGTAAAAGCAAAATACAGATTGTTAAAATAGATGAATTTTTTATTGCCTACTTTTGACACCCAAACCACTATACATGAAATTAGTTACTTACTTAAAAGACGGCCACGACCAGTTGGGCATTGTGGTTGATGGCAATATCTATGCCCTGGATTCCCTGCACAATGACCTGCCCACAACCATGTCGATGTTCCTGAATTTCTGGGATGATTTTATGCCTATGGCCAGGGCCGTTGAACAAAAAATTAAAGATGGACTGGTGCGCAATGTTATGGGGGATCCTTTTGCAGAAGCCGACATCATTGCACCGGTGCCTCATCCAACCAGTTGCCGGGATGCCTATGCTTTTCGCCAGCACGTTGCAGCAGCCCGCCGCAACAGGAAAGTGGATATGATCCCTGAATATGACCAGTACCCCATTTTTTATTTTACCAACCACAACAGCATACAGGGGCCCGGCGATATTGTTTGCATGCCCGATCATTTTCAAAAACTGGATTTTGAACTGGAGGCATCCATTGTGATCTGCAAACCCGGCCGGAATATTAAAGCGGCCGATGCTGATGAGTATATTGGCGGACTGATGATCATGAATGACATGAGTGCAAGGGTTTTACAAATGGAAGAAATGCTGCTGAACCTGGGTCCTGCAAAAGGAAAAGACTTTTCTACGGTTATAGGCCCCATGC
>CAZBIK010000054.1:0-14409 GCA_964491955.1 uncultured Ferruginibacter sp. | reverse complement strand
GCTGATTGTTCCGGGTTTCCGCACCTGCACAAAAAGAAGATGGTAGATTATATACATGTACACAAGCAGAATATTGAATATTGCCCGGCTACGTACAGGTTGGTGGAGATGATGCAGGCAGGGGTGAAGGGTTTGAAGGTTTAACGTTTAAGGTTTAAAGTTTAAAGTTTAAAGTGTATCCGGCATCCAGTATCCCTCACAAATACACATCCTCAATTAAAAAATACTCCACGGGTTCTCCGGGTAACATCGTTATGGAAAGAATATTGAACTGGACCCGTTTCCATTGGGGTTGCTGGTAAAGAAATTCTTCTGCAGCATTGATCAGGTTCTGTATCTTTTTATTATCCACTGCGTCTTCGGGATGGCCATAATTTTTGGAGCGTCTTGTCTTTACTTCAAAAAAATGGAGGATACCGTCCTTTTCGGCAATGATATCCACTTCCCAGTTTGCATGCCGCCAGTTCTGGAACAGCACATGGTATCCTTTTCCCGGCAGGTAGGTAGCTGCCATTGCTTCCCCGCTGCTTCCTGTATGGTTGTGCTCTGCCATATTTAAAAGATAAGTTTTACTACATTTTATAAGAGGAAGTCAGCCTGAGCTTGTCGAAGGGTGGTCAAAACAAAACTACCGGCTTCGACTCGCCTCTGCGTAGCCGCTACGGTCGCTTGCGCCATAGCTTCAGCGACGGGGCACGGAGCAAGGCAAGCTCAGCCTGACAATCTAATTGTTTAAAAATTATACAAACTGGGACAATTCTCAAAGTTATCAAATTAGGTAATTAACACCATGAGGACAAATGCTTTCATAAATTGGCCATTGAAAACGAATAATGCTTATTTTTGCACAAAGCATACGTACAATGAACAAACAAAATATATCTACATTGGTTATAGCCGGATTATTAATTATTGTGGCGGCATTATCCAGGGTATTCCTGTATCCTGATAATTTCAGCCCGATCATCGGGATGGCCATTTTTGCCGGAGCGGTCATTGCCAATAAAAAACTGGCATTTGCCCTTCCATTACTGGCCATGTTCCTGAGTGATGTTTTGTTTGAGGTATTTAATATTGCACCCGGCTTTTGGGGTTGGGGGCAACTGGTGGGTTATGGTATCCTGGCTTTAATCACCGTGATCGCTTTCAGCATGAAAAAGATCAGTGTGTTTTCTGTGGCCGGTTATTCGATCGGGTCATCCCTGTTGTTTTTCTTCTTGTCCAATTCGGCTTTCTTTGTTTTTGACAATCCCATATATCATACATACACGCAGGATCTCAATGGATATTTTGCCGCATTAGCCGGCGGGATACCCTTTTTGAAAACCGGTATTGTTGCTGACCTGGTTTACAGCGGGGTTTTATTCGGAACTTATTTTTTAGTAAAGCACTATGCGTTCAGCAAGAAAGTTGTTGCATAAAACGAATCAGTATATTTTTTGTAAATCACCTGCCGTTGGCGGGTGATTTTTTATAAAAGGGTTTGCGCTTCTTCATAGCCTTCGTCAATAGCTAAATGTTTGCCGTCTGCCGCAGCAGTTGCCAGTTCATCACAGCGGTTATTAAAGGGATTATCGGCATGTCCCTTTACCCATTTTAATTTTACATGCATGTTGCGGGTGAGGTGATGGTATTTTGTCCAGAGGTCCCTGTTCTTTTTCCCACCTTTAAAATCTGTGGCGATCCATTTTTTTAACCAGCCTTCTTCAATGGCCCTTACCACGTATTGGCTGTCGGAATAAACAATTACGGGCAGTTCTTTTTTGGTGATGGCCTGCAGCCCGGTGATCACGGCCAGTAGTTCCATCCGGTTATTGGTGGTTAACCTGAATCCTTTTGAAATTTCCTTACGGTGATGATTCCACATCAGGATCACACCAAAACCACCCGGGCCGGGGTTTCCACGGGAAGAGCCATCGGTGTAAATGTGGATTGTGCTCAAGCGAATTTAGTTTTCAGGAAATGATTTTGTTTTCTGTATATTTTTTCTGAATCCATTTTTATATTAACCCGTTTCTCGACTTCGCTCGAAACTGGCATTTCAACACACTTCGACTTCGCTCAGTGTTGTTAAGCTACACCTGGAAAACCCCCGTTTTAAATTCCGCGATATCCGGGTTATGATCTGCAGCAGCAATGCCTTCCGAGACCATCTTCCTGGTTTCGGCAGGGTCGATAATGGCATCGATCCAGAGACGGGCGCCGGCATAATAGGGTGTAGTTTGCGAATCATAACGGGCAATTAACTCACTCAATAATTTTTCTTCATCACCGGGTGTAATGACCTGCCCTTTATTTTTTAAGGTTGCTACCTGGATCTGAAGCATGGTCTTGGCAGCCTGCTCTCCACCCATCACAGCGATCCTGGCGGTGGGCCATGCATAAATGAAGCGGGGGTCATAGGCCTTGCCGCACATCGCATAATTACCGGCCCCATACGAGTTGCCGACAATGATGGTGATCTTGGGAACCACCGAGTTGGCCACTGCATTCACCAGTTTGGCGCCGTCTTTTATGATGCCGCTGTGTTCGCTGCGGCTGCCCACCATAAACCCGGTTACATCCTGTAAAAAAACAAGGGGTATCCTTTTCTGGTTGCAGTTCATGATAAACCGGGCGGCCTTATCGGCGCTGTCGTTGTAGATCACACCGCCAAGCTGCATTTCGCCTTTTTTGTTTTTTACGATCAGGCGCTGGTTGGCAACAATGCCAACGGCCCATCCATCGATCCGGGCATACCCGCATACAATGGTCTTGCCATAATCTTCTTTGAACTGGTCGAAGCTGTCCTTGTCAGCTATACAATTTATCAGGTCTACCATGTCGTATGGCTTTGTATTGCCCACACTCATAATGCCATACACTTCACCGTTATTATTTTTGGGGGCTTTGGGAGCGGTCCTGTCGAAACCGGCTTTTTTATGATGACCCAGTTTGTCCATGATCTTTTTCACCTGGTCAAGGCATGCTTCTTCTGTACTGAACTTATAATCGGCAATGCCGCTGATGGCATTGTGTGTATCTGCACCACCCAGGGTTTCGCTGTCAATGTCTTCACCAATCGCTGCTTTTACAAGATAAGGCCCGGCTAAATAAATCGAACCATTGCCTTCCACCATCAGCGTTTCATCGCTCATGATAGGCAGGTATGCACCGCCTGCAACACAGGCACCCATAACGGCTGCGATCTGTGTAATGCCCATGGCGCTCATCCTGGCATTGTTGCGGAAGATGCGGCCAAAATGTTCCTTATCCGGGAAGATCTCATCCTGCATGGGCAGGAAAACTCCGGCACTGTCAACCAGGTAAATAATGGGCAGGTTATTTTCCATGGCAATTTCCTGCATCCTTAAATTTTTCTTACCGGTAATGGAGAACCAGGCACCTGCTTTTACGGTTTGGTCATTGGCAACGATCACGCATTGCCTGCCGCTTACATACCCGATTCCGCTGACCGTGCCGCCGGCGGGGCAACCGCCTTCATCGGGGTACATGCCAAACCCCGCAAAAGCACCGATCTCCACAAATGGTTTTTCCGGATCGCACAAATATGCGATCCGCTCACGGGCGGTTAATTTATTACGCTCTTTCTGTTTGGCTGCTGATTTTTTTCCACCGCCTTCATAGATTTTTTCGAGCTGCTGTTTTACCTGGCTCCAGGCCATTTTCATGGCATCTTCATTCTTATTAAATTCCAAATCCATAGTATTTGTTTTATGCTGCGATCCCGGCCTAAATATAATAAACTTTGTGCCTTTGCGGGTTTGTTGTTATTTTTATGATCCCAAGATCAACAGCAAAAATATGGCTAATGATATTAACCGCATCGTAAAACTATTTGCCGACCTGCAGCATGGTGATTGCTGGATCGGTAATAATTTTAAAGAAGTACTCCATGGCGTAGATGCAGGTACAGCCATACAAACCATATCGGGAAAAACAAACAGCATCTGGCAACTGGTCGCCCACATTACTTACTGGCGCACTGCTGTTGTTAACCGGTTAACGGGGACAGACAACCCGCCGCCCTTTCTGGATTTTTTACTGCCCGGTGAAACCAATGCGGTTACCTGGAACCAGGCACTGCATGATTTTGAAGCAGCTTATCATTTACTCCGTAATGCCATTCAGCATTTTAATGCAGAAAACCTGGATAAACCGTCTCCGGTAGCAACGCAAACCTTTTATGAACTCATCATGGGTTGCCTGCAACATGATGCGTATCACCTTGGCCAGATGATGCTGGTAAAGAAAGAACTGGCACAATAACTGCAACAGTATCTCACAAAATATAAGTATGGCGCGGTTTAAATTACTTTTTGGATTATCTGTATCATTTTTTACCCTTTGTCTCAGTTGTAAACAGCAACCTGTTTTTTCACAAAACCCGAAACTGTTTGACCTCGTAAAAGATTTTGGGGCAAAGGGCGATGATAAGACGGACAGTTATAAAGCCTTTATCAATGCAGCATCAGCCATTTCCGCTGCAGGCGGTGGGACACTTGTAATTCCGAAAGGTAAATATTATATAGCCGCTTATAAGGGACAGGCAGGAATTACGGATATCATTTTCAGGAACTGTAAGAACCTGGTGATAGAAGGTAATAACAGTGTGATCCGGGTGAACGGGAAATTTTCCAGGAACCGCGATTACAAACTGCCCGACCTGCCATTTAATTATGCATTGAACAATACCGTATGCCCGTTAAAACTGGTGAACTGTTCCAATGTTTTGTTAAAAGATCTTACCATTTATGGGGAAGTGGATAAGATGCAGAAACAGGTTGGGGTGGTTGAAGGAGAATCGTACGGCGTATTTATTGCTGATAATGAGCCAACAGATAAAAGCAGCAGGATCCTGTTACAGAATATCACTGCCCATCGTTTTGCAGCAGATGCTTTTTTGATAAAAACCAATGGAAGCGATATCGTTCTTGACAGGTGTAAAGCCTATAATAATGCCAGGCAGGGTTTAAGTATTGTAAAGGGCAGCAACATAAAAGTATTAAACTCGGTTTTTGATTCTACCGGTAATACGGGGGCTTATGGCTGGCATGCACCGGGTGCAGGTATTGATGTGGAGAATGAATTTGGCCCGGGCAAATTGAATAATGTGCTGATCAGGAATTGTCTTTTACGCGGCAATAAGGGTTTCCAGATCGTCACCACGCTGCCTTCAGATAAAGTGGTGGTTGATTCCTGTTTTATTTCTGATCTCACATCCGGGTATTCAGATGCTTTGAACGGGGTAGGTTTGTATGGCATCAATTCAACAATTTCCAATTCAATTATTTTTGGGGCGATCCAGGTTGACCTGGCTGACCAGATCTACAGGGGGCCGCTTGTTCAGGAGATCAATAAGAATATTATTTATTCCGGCAACCGGGGTATTGTGAGTGCCAGTTTTTCCAGGCCGGTCAATATCACCGATAATATTTTTATCATGTTGCCTAAACCGGATCTGTCTACCTATTTCCCTTATATACAAAATGGCAATGCCAGCTTCAACCGAAATGTTATTGTGGTACACGCAGACCGCATTAAAAAAGAACCCAACCAGGTCACGGCACTGGTACAAAGCGCCAGGGAATCCATTGGAAATTTCTGGCTGATGAACGGTTATGATATACCTGAAGAAAAACGGAATGCCCATTTTTATTTACCGGCGATGAATGATACAAAGGTTGTAAAAAACCAGTTTTTTCAACCCAGTATTCTGATCGCCCGTTATGATTTTAAAAAAACCATTTTTCTCACGGAGGTACAGGTAAAAACGATCCTGGACAAAGAGATATTTACGGCGTACAAACAAACTTCTTTTAATAAAAAATTCATACAGCAGGCTGGGGAAGTCCGTTCATATGCAAAGAACATAGCAGCAGCGGTGAAATAACCCACCCCGTTTTGGAGCAACTGGTATACTGAATTTCTTGCACAGGTATGATCTCAACTTAGCGGAAAAACCTAAAAAATACAATTCAATTCCTGTTACAGTTTTAGTGCATGGTTCATGACTGCAATATTAAAACCGTTCTTTATAATGGCTGCAGCTTCTTTACTATTTGGGTTTATGGCTGCATTGGTATGGTTGAAGTGAATAAAATAAATTTTCTTTTTTTCTGATGCAGGCAGGTCCTTAAAAAGATCCATGCTTTCAATGATGAAAGGATGCGGGATGGCCGAGATATCCCTGTTGTTGATCTCAGCGGCATCAAAAAAAGTTCCGTCAATAAAGGCATAATCAACTTTTGCAATGGCAGCAATGATGCCCGTTTCCCATTTAGCCCATTTATCAATATCCGGAATGAACAGTGCTTTTTTATTGGGGCCGGAAATAATGAAGCCAACCGTTTCAGAAAATTCATCCCGGTGGGGTACGGTAAACGGTATCACCTTAACCTGTGCAGAAAGCTGTATTTCCTTTTGGTGCTGCATTTCCCGGATGGCTATGTTATTGTTTTTCACCAGTTGGCTCCATGGGCCGTTCTCTTCCAGGAATTTCTTCATCCGGGGCATGGCATATACAGGCATGCTGTCCGCATTCATAGCTTCTTTACCAAGGTATTGCAGTCCTGTGTAATGACCGATATGTGCATGCGTTACAAATATGCCATCGGGTATTTCACTTTTGCTGAAGAAAGCCAGATTCTTTAATGCCTTTGCCTGCTGCGTAATATCGGGTGTTGCTTCAAACAGGTATTTCTTTTGATCCTGCACATCCACCAGTCCCAGTGAAACAACCCGGTTGATTTTAGCGGGATTGCTGAACAGTTCGCGGCAGCATTCCTTTGTACAGCCCATTTGCGGAGCACCTGCATCCTGTATGGTGCCTAAAACGATCAGTGAAGTTTCTGTAACCGGTTCTATGGTAACCCTTGTATCTGTTTCCATTTGTTTCCCGGGATCATTTTCAATACAGGAATTCAACAGGATGAACCCGAAAAGACATAGCATTTGTTTGATGAATTTCAGCATAAGCAACATTAATATATAAAATTAAAACGGGCAGGCAGTATTTCAATTTGCAGTTCATTGCTTTCAAGATATTCTCCATCCAGGTGTGCCTGTATGGGCCGGTTGCTCCGTATCATAATTTGCCGGGTTTGGTAATGGTCTATAAATGGAAGTCCGAGGTGTTTACCTTTTTCAATGACCGGCAAATACCTCAGCCTCTTAAAAGGGGAGAGGGGACTTACCAGGTTGGCATCCAGTAAGCCATCATCCGGCCTGGCCAGCGGGGCCACATAAAAACCGCCGCCATAGCGTGTTCCGTTGGCTACGCTGATCATCAGGTATTCAGATTCCATTGTTTTTTCACCTGATGAAACGGAATAGAGCTGTTCTTTATAAAAGAAAATATGTTTTAAAATGGAAAGCATGAAGGATGTTTTGCCACTCCATTTTTTTACGCCCTGCAGGCTTTTGGCAACAGCGCCCTCAAACCCGATGCCTACCCCGTTTAAGAAAAATCTTTCATTGCATTTGCCGGCATCAATGGGTTTGGGTTTTGATTGCAGCACCAGGGCAAACTGATCTTCAACCGTTGTATTTCCATACAGCAATGCATGAAAATCGTTCCCGGTGCCACCTTTAAAGATGCAAAGCGGTTTTTTAATTGAAGGATACCGGTTTATAAAATAGTTCAGTGTACCATCCCCGCCCACGATCCAGACCTGGTCAAAATCAATGACCCGGTCATCCCATTCATGTTCTGTAAAGACCTGTGATGCAAAATTTCTTTCTGTAAGCATGCCCTGGATCTTTGCTGCCAGCCTGGCCGCTTTACCGTTTCCGGCCAGTGTGTTGGTGACTATGGCGATTGGCATCCGGAGAATTTTATCAAAGAAAGGAAGAATAATCAATTCATGTTTCAAATGCTTTTTTTGAAGGCACTGATAATATGATCAGCCGGCTGGTACAGCAGGGTTTCATTCACGGTGAGCTGTGCCTGGTTTTTTTCATTTGGCCGGGGCATCCTGATATTAAATTCTTTATTCAGTGTTTGCTGCATTTTTTTGCCGTCAATTGTTTTATCCAGTTCAATGCTGTAAATATTGGTGCCGCCGTCGAGTTCTTTTACCTGTATGCCGGGTAATGCATTGATGGCTGTAAATATCCCGCGGGATACCTTTACAGCCTGGAGCAAACGGGTTTCAAATCCTTCCAGCCTGTAAAGAGCCATGGCGGCATTAGTCCAGTTGCTGTACATGGCACCACCATGAATTTTTATAAGATGGGGCATTTTATCTATTACTGTTGCAGGCCCGCTGAGTATGGCTCCTGCACCGGCGCCCAGGTATTTATACAATGAGATATAGACTGTGTCAAAATGAGCTGCATATTCTTTAATGGATATACCCGACCAGGCTTCAGCCATAAATATCCTTGCACCATCAAGATGCAGCCTGATGTTTTTACTGCGGCAATAAGCACTTATCTTTTGTATCTCGGAAAACGGAACTGATCTGCCATCTGTTCTTCGTACCGGGTTTTCTATTGACACCGCGCCAACACCCGATCTAAATACCTCTTCCTGGTCCAGATTTTCAATGGCCTTTTGTAATTGCTGAGCAGTAAAAAATGTTTCATCTTTTGCAAGCGGGATCAGTCTTTTATTAAAAACCGACTGGGCGGCATCGGCTTCATCGCGGTACACATGGCTGGTATCCTGAACAAATACCTTGGTATTTTCTCCACTCAAAACAGCAATGGCCAGTTGATTGGCCATGGTACCGCTGGGCATGTAGATGGACTTTTCTTTACCGGTCAGCTCAGTAAACTTTTTTTCCAAAGCTTCCACCACACCGCCGCTGCCATACCTGTCTCTTATAATGCTATTGGCTGAATGTGCTTTCTGTAATTCGGTAAGGTAATCCCCCGGTTCAAACATTTCACCATCTCCATAGAATTTTACAATGGGTTTGGCGGGATCCGGGTTATTATTTAAATGATCACCGGAAGCCAAAACGGATGAAAACGGGATGAAAGCCGGCAAAATACCTGCACCGCCTGTTTTTAGAAAGTTTCGTCTGTTAAAGGATCCCATTTTTAAAATATTATGCCTGCGTGAGAAAATAATTCCAAAACAATATACCAACAACTTTCAAAAGTCAGGTATGAATTATACAATAAAAAGTAAATATTATGTAATACTCAATACTAAAAACACATATAGATTGCAGTTCAGGTTTCCGACAGTAATGAATAAAAATTTTATATTTATGAAAAGCCATTTTTGTACCAGAACAGGGGAGTGTTTTTTACAACCTTCCTGGTACCGAAATGCATAAACCTTTGTTACGGCAGTATATATGCTTAACTTACCCGTGTTTCAATTTCATTTCTTCAAAAGATACCCTGATCAGTTCTTTCAATACGTCGATATCGATTTCTGAAAGGCGTTTTATATATACACATGACCCTGCGCTCACTGTAAACTTTCCCAGCTTTTTTATCAGGGAGGCATATTTTTTTGTACCGGGAATTATGTATATCGTCAGATTTTGTTTCCTCGGCGAAAAACCGGTCATGAACCAGTCACCGGCCTGTTTGCTTCTTTCCGACTGGTAATGGTATTTACCAAATCCAATAACTGCATTGCCCCAAAGTGCTGGTTTTTCTTTTGTAATGTCTGTAAACAGCTTCAGCAGTATTTTACTGTCTTTGCGTTTTTCCTCATCGGCAACAGCAGCTATAAACTGAGGTACACTTGCTTTTGTTATTTTGGTTTTTATTTCTGCCATCTTTATACATTTAAGGTTAACAAAAATCAATTCAATATAATGCCCGTTATAACTTTACAAACTTAATATTGGGGATCCTTCATTGTAAAAACAACAATGGGCGATCATTCAATAAAGTGTCTTCTTTTTTTATTTTTTACATCAGTTTTTACAGCTTCTTTCAGCAATTTTTCAATAGCTGGTATATCGATCTCCTCCACATCATTAAAGATCCTGTAAAATACCTGTTTGTTGCTGCCATGGGTTAAGTATTTGTCTTCGTCAGCCAATTTATTGCCGTGCCAGAATCCAAGCAGTACTCCCTTCCTGATACCGCCACGGGGTATTGCCGCAGGCCAGATAATACAAATACCTTTATAGCCATAAAAATAGGGGACATTGTAAGCTATTTTTTCTTTGCAGTACGCCGGTAAAGTAGCGGTTATTATTTGTCTTAAAACATCCACCATGATCCGTTCATGCGAAGGAATGGCTTCATATAACTGCAAAACCGATCTTATTTTTATATGATTACCTGTTGCCAAGTTACTGATTTATATTTCGATCCTGAAATGATGCGCTATGATCTTCATTTTTTTATTCAGGTAAAACCGGTGTGCATCAAATCGCTGGTGGTTCGAGTTTAAATGAATGGTTTTGATCCCGTTTTTCTTTGCCATGCTTACCAGGTGATCGAACAGCTGGCCTGCATAGCCTTTGCCCCTTTCAGTTTCCAGCGTTACAAAATCATCAAAGTCGACTATGAGCCCGTCGTACAGGGTTGTGGTGAACCGGAAACCTGCCACACAAACCACCCTGTTGTTGTCTTCGAGGTACATTAAACGGTAACCTTCTTTGAACATTTGTTCAACGGTGATCAAAAAACTATCCAGGTTGTGGTGAGGCCTTAATGCCTTCATGACTTCATAGCTCCGTTTTAGATCTTCTGTTGTGGCAGCCTGTTGTATTTTCATGTTTACATGTATTTAGCAGTCAATAAAAATAACACATAAAAGGGATACAGGTTAATGTTATACCAGCCAAATGCCATGTGGTACCTATGGTTTTTAACTGTATCAATAACTTTATAAGTATTAACTTTTAGCGGTTAACTTCTTTGGTTCAGGAGGTATTATTCTAAATCTTTACTGCGTCAATTTAAACCTGAACGGTATTTTTCAGTATTTATAGCAGTACTTCATTTACAGAGTCATTCGTGAAGTTTAGATCTTCGTTTCCGGTGGGTATAATTATTTGGATCATAAGGCAGGCTGTCTAAATAATCAAAAATGGCTTTTAGCTCTTCAAGGGATAAATGATCATAAGAAGGCATCTGCAACCCTCTTTTCTCAAATACCTTTTTTGCAGTTTTGTTTTCTCCGGCAAATTTCATGGGATCCTGCATCAGTTTATAGAGGTAATCTGCAGACCGTACTTTTCGTATTCTTTGTAACGGATCGGCCAATGCACCGGAGGTGGTTCCGTGGCAATGGATACAGCTTATATAAAGTGTTTCGCCTTTTTTAAGCTGTTCTTTTGTTGGTTTCTTTTGTGTAAATGCCGGAGGGCCGGATACCAGTATAAAACCAATTAAAATACAAAGTTTTACCATGTTCAGGAACTGGTTTAATTTTCACTTTCTGATCTAAGCCAGTCAGTATATGTCATTACACCCAGCCCGGGCCTTGGTTTTCCATCCAGGATGGCAATAAATTCAAGAATATGTTCATCCGGGTCGTTAAAATAGATGGCGATGGCCGGCATCCAGGCAAATACCATGGGACTTTCGGTACCGTCTTTTAAAAAGTTATAAGGTTTCAGGTTCCGCTCTTTTAAATAGGAAACCGATCTCTGTAAAATATCTTCTGCATCGCACCTGAACGCAAAATGCCTTTTATCAATTTCCGATTTTGGTTTTTCCCAGAGGCCAAGCATGGCTTCCTGCGGCTTGCCGATCCAGAAAAATGCTGCCCTGCGTTCTGCTTCATAGTAACATTGTTGCAAACCAAGCGTATTGGTATAAAAGTCAATGGAGCGTTCAAGATTGGCTACAAATAAATGCGTTTCGTAAAGCCCTTTTATCATTTTATTTATTTTTCAATGTATAAAATTCAATCGAGTACTTTTAAAAGATCTGCCAGGTTCAGCGCCCTGGTATACATGTGAAGGGTTCCGTCTTCATTTTTGGGCCATTGTTCTTTAGGCCTGTCCCAATAAAGTTCTACACCGTTCTCATCCGGGTCATTTAAATACAAAGCTTCCGAAACGCCATGGTCAGAAGCACCGGTTAGCGGGTAATTCTTCTGCAACAGCCGGTTGTAAATAACAGCCAGGTCCTTTCTTGAAGGGTAAAGAATGGCTGTATGAAATAAACCCGCAGCATGTACAGGCGCAGGCGCCATCCCTTTGCTGTACCAGGTATTGAGGCCGATATGATGATGGTAACCGCCGGCCGAAATAAAGGCTGCATCCGGGCCATACTTCATGGTGAGCTCAAAACCCAGCAGCCCGCAATAAAATCCGAGCGACCGGTTTAGATCCGATACTTTTAAATGTACATGGCCAATGCGGGTTTGAGCCGGTATATGGTAAGGGGTATCCATTTTTTATTTCCATTTAATATTGCACCCGATGCTGGGGCGTTGCTCCTGTTGTACCGTTTGTTCATTGATCAAACAATCCAAAGCATGCCGGATGTCTTTTCCGGTAACCGGGATCCCATTGCCGGGACGAGAATCATCCAGTTGCCCCCGGTAAACAAGTTTCAGTTGTTCATCATAGATAAAAAAATCGGGTGTACAGGCGGCATCATATGCTTTGGCCACTTCCTGCGTTTCATCGTACAGGTAAGGAAAAGGGTATTTCATTTGCAAAGCCGTTTCCTTCATTTTATCCGGCGCATCAGCAGGGTGTGTGACCACGTCATTGGAACTGATGGCAATGAAACTGATCCCCAGGCCTGCATGGTCATTGGCCAGCCTCACCAGTTCATCATTTACATGCAATACAAACGGGCAATGATTGCAGATGAACATGACAACGGTTGCCTTTTCGCCTTTGATCATTTGCAGTGAAAGCGGTTTACCCGAAATGGTATCCGGCAGCGTAAAACCGGGAGCCGTTGTGCCCAGGGCAGCCATGGTTGATAAAGTTCTAGCCATGGGATAAAGATAACTGTTTTGTACTTTACAGTGGCCCGGGTAATAAGGTTAACATCTTTGGACGGGATTTGCAATCCGCATTTTTTAGTAACTTACACCTGCGTTATATAAAGACAAAAAATATACCCAAATGAAAAAAATATTTCTTTTTTTGATGTGTTTTGTTTTACTGGCTTCCTGGCAACTTTCACTGGCCCAAAGTTCTACTGAATTCAACAACCAGGGGCTTGCCAAATTCAATGCAAAAAATTATGCTGCGGCGCTCCAGGATTTCAATAAGGCCATTGAGCTGGATGCAAAAAATGAAAAAGCATTTCACAACCGCGGGCTGGCAAAATATGCATTGAAAGACAATGAGGGGGCCATTAAGGATTTTACCAGCGCCATTGCCCTTAATGCCAGTTACAGCAATGCCTATAACAACCGGGGTATGGTGTATAACCGCCTCGGCAATTATACCGCTGCGTTGCCGGATTATAATAAAGCCATTGAAATTGAACCGGCTTATTACCAGGCTTATAAGAACAGGGCAACTGTTCACTATGCATTAAAGAACTATGTTGCTGCTGATGCCGATTATGCTAAAATGATAGAACAAAAACCTGCTGATGCCGATGGTTACATGGGCCGGGGCACCATCAAAGACCAGCAGAAGGACCATGCCGCAGCAATCAAATTCTATGACCAGGCCATTGCCAATAAACCCGATCATGTGGTCGCTTACCTGAACAGGGCAAATGCAAAATATGCACTGAAGGATGTGAAAGGGGCTTTGGCAGATTACCAAAAGGTAACCGTATTGCAGCCGGGCAATGCCAATGTTTATTTTAACCTGGGTACTATTTATGCTGTACAGGAAAAGAGCAATGAGGCCATCAATGCTTTCCGTAAATACAATGGTTTTTTACCTGGCGAATGGAGCGGGTATAAAGCCACGGCTGATGTGTATTATCAGCAGCTTAAGAAGTACGACAGCAGCGAATATTATTACAACAAGGCATGGCAGATCACCAAAAAGGAAAAACCGGTGATCGAATGGCTGGGATACAGTTTGCTGAACCAGAAAAAAGTAGCGGAAGCCATTGCCATGTTCAAAAACCAGGTAGCCCTGTTGCCGCAGGATCCATGGGGATATTACAACATGGGTTGTGCCTTAAGTGTAGGCAAGCAGTATGATGAAGCGATCCGTTACCTCGATATGGCGCTGGACAAACGAATGGTGGAACTGCCTTATTGGGAAACAGACAAGAACCTGGATAATGTACGTATGATCCCGGGTTTTAAAACTGTACTGCAGAAGTATTTTAATAAAGACATCCTCGCAAAATACCCGGCATTGTTTGGAGGCCTTAATTTTTAAAGACTGCCTTTACCCCTGTTTTTGGGATTGTCTCATTTTGAAAAGTTGTCAGGCAAAGCAAGGCAAGCTCAGGCTGACAGCTTACTTATTAAAGCAGTAATTCAAACTGAGGAACTACCCTGTTTTTTATTATTTCCACTTTGGTCTCATCCTGCTTAAATTTGCA
>CAZBIK010000053.1:0-14423 GCA_964491955.1 uncultured Ferruginibacter sp. | reverse complement strand
ACCGGGTTTCTTCAATCAGGGAGGAGATCGCCATCAGTACGTTATCCTTGTGTATCCTGAAATCAATGCCTTCTGCCGTACAGGCTTCTTCAAATAAACTGATGTTCTTATTCACCAATACATCATCATCATTCTTCATCAGCCATTCGGGCATCAGTGCCATTCCTTCCATGCCGGTATAGGCCAGCACTTTGGAATAATCAAAAGGGCTCAGGAATACTCCGGCCAGCAATACCTTTGTATGCACATTGATCTCTTTTACAAATTCAAATGCCCCCTTTGGAAAATGTTGCCCGTCGAGGGCTATGATCAGCTTTTTCATGTGCTTAATTTGAAGATTTATTAAACAAAATTACTTTTCGTGTAATCCATTTTTGCTGACAGTAAGTTACGAAATAAATGATTGTTGTCATAAAACTAAAACCGGCAAACCAAAAACAGCTGTTAATCCGGGCTTTCGGTATGAGCCTGGGCATATTTTTATTTATTGTGATTACAATCATAAACAAACCCGCCACTGCTGCATAGATTTATACCATTAAAATTCACTGTAAAAAAAATTATTTATGAGGAATAGTTTAAAATTTCCGCTGGCAGCCGCCATGCTGCTTTTTGCCATGTCTTGCAACAATCCCGAAGAACAAAGCAGTGCCGCAACGGATACAGGCGGCAATGCACCCGGTGCAGGCCAGTCGGCTGTGCAGGATGATGTTTCTGCAAAAAATGTGGTACAGGTAGCCATTGGCAGTAAAGACCATACCACGCTGGTGACTGCGGTAAAAGCCGCTGAACTGGTTGATGCGCTCAGCAATGCCGGGCCCTTTACCGTTTTTGCGCCCACCAATGCGGCTTTTGATAAATTGCCCGCAGGTACCGTTGACGGATTATTAAAACCCGAAAAGAAAGATGACCTGACAGACATCCTGCAGTACCATGTTTCGGTAGGTGTGTTTAAAGAAGACATGTTCCAGGATGGCCAATCCATCGGGCAGGTGAACGGCGGCAACATCACCATCAGCAAAAAAGACGGCAAACTGATGATCAACGGCACAGCCAATATCATCGCCACAGTACCGGCATCTAACGGTATAGTGTATGTGATCGATGCGGTACTGTTACCGCCACCGGCAAAATAAAAGAAATAATATCGCGGAAAACCATTTACAATGGCATCCTGTTATGAACGGGGTGTCATTTTTTTATCGCCCGTGGATGCAGCAAATAGATAACGATATTTAAATTACATGATAACCAAAAAACGAAGAATCAATTTTTACAAAATTGAATGTAGCCACAAATGCTCAAAGACCCGTCCGAATAGCTGAGCCGGGCGGGCACTAAGAAAAAATGCAGTCATCAAAATATTTTGCCTGCTGTTGAAGATTCGTTCAGTATTTTTATCTGCATCACGGTAGAGATGCTCTTTACCCTTTGTTTAACCAGGCTGGCCTTTGCTCCATCGAACAATTCATCCACGGTTTCGCCAAACAAATAATTCCATTGCCTGAAATGCGCTTCTGTTAAGGGAAAGAACCGGTTGATGTGTTTGTGTACCTCCATCGGGTTGCCGGTATAGGTTCCGGTATAGAACAGCATGTTCTCAAAAAAATCATACATCACGGGCAAATGCTTTTCCCAGTTCACCTGCACGGTATCCGTAAATATAAAACCGATGGTTTCATCTGCTTTTACCTTACTGTAAAATTCATTGACCAGTAGTTCAATGTCTTTCCTGGTACAAATGTCTTTTTTCATCGTTACTATTTTAATGCAGCAGTTTATGGACCTGCTGTAACAATCCTGCTGTACAATGTTGCTGCAACAATGGAAACAGCACCCGTTCTTCTTTACGGATATGATCCTGCAATGTGTTTGCCAGTGTATCCATGGTTTGTTCCGGGTGATCAGCCGTAGGGAGTGAATTGAACAACGCCGTTAACTGCCGGTGTTCATTTTTTATTTCCCCGGCCAGTGTATCAATTTCCGGGTGGCAGCCTTCGGTTAATTCCAGCATGCGTTCTTCCTGCTCAAAATGATGTTGTATGGATGTTTTAAACTGTTCCAGTGCATAACTGATCTTATCAGCAACGGTTACAGGCAAACCATTGTAAACCGGTGCATTTCGTTTCGGCAACTGTGCAAGGATCAATGTACTGTGATGATCCCTGGATAATGGCGCTATGGCTTCGTCTCTTTTCATATTGTTTACAGGTCTTTGTGATTGAATTTTCGCAATGATAACCAGGCCGGGACAACGATCCAGGCACATAAAACCAGCATTGAAATGATCAATCCCATTTGTGTGCCGAAAAAATCCCGGAATATGGCGCCGGTATATCCCATCAGGGCCGATACGTCCATCTTAAGCAGGATGAGGATCCGGCTCAGATCAATGGGGTTAAATGCAGTAACGCCCACCATCATTTTTTCCAGCGGGTAATCGGCAAACTGGAACAGGATGAATAAAACCAGCCCGTCGAAAATGATGGAAAAATAAAGCCACAATAAGATCACAACCCCGATGCCTTTTGCTTTATCCCTTGCCATCACCGCTGCAAGCATGGCGATGGCCACAAATATAACAGAGAGCAGCAAACCGGTTCCCAGCATCATAAAGCCTGTTGGGGTGGCTTCATACAACAATATGGGGATGCCGGTACCGATTAAAAAGGCAAAGGCCATGGATACAGCCAGGCCCGCAAAAAGGCTGAGCCATATCGTTCTTCTTTTCAATGGCTGGCTCACCAGCAGTTCCAGGAATTCGGAACTGTTGTACACATAAATGGCAGAAAACAAAAGGCTGACCAAAGGCACAATGATGAGGATGATATTCAGCAGGCTCAGCAATCCCTTGGCCGAATTGTCTTCGAGGTTGAATATGCTTAACGATATCAGCAATAAAAATGCGGTATATGCCAGCATGATCTTATTGCGCAGGATATCGATGACCACGTATTTGATGATTTTTTTCATAAACCAACCTTTAAATTTCCAAAAAGCTGTCAGCCTGAGATTTCTTAGAGTGTCAGGGTGAGCTTGTCGAACCCGGATTACATTGGAAAAACCGCCTTCGACAAGCTCAGGCTGACAGCCCTATTAAATAAATGTCATTGCTTTAAAATACATTTCATTAGGAGTTTGTACAGAATACAAACTCAGTCTGACAGTAAAATAATTTAACCTATTAATCAGATTTTTTATACTTAAGCCTATATCGTATTTGCTGACTAAATACATCATTTCAAATTTATTAATTAGCCATTTTTGCTCAACATTACATTGGCAATGGCCCTTGATAATTTCTGCTCCCCGGTATCATCCCGCAAGGCTGTGATGCTTTTATGAAAGCAGCATTTGCCATCCTGCATATAGATCACCTGGGTTACCAGGTCATCCAGTTCACTCAATATATGAGAGGTGATCAAAACCAGTTTTCCCTTATTTTTTTCGGCGGTTATTTTTTCCTTCAGGATCTCAGAGGAAACCGGGTCAAGGCCTGCCGTGGGCTCATCCAGTATCAGCACTTCCGGGTTGAACAAAAAAGCCAGTACCGCACTTACTTTCTGCCGGGTACCGCCCGATAAGGTCCTCATTCTTTTGGTAAGCATTTCGTTCAGGCCAAACCGGTGGATGAGTTCCTCATCTGCAGCTTCCTGCTTTTTGCCCCGGATATCCTTCATCATATCCAGCACCTGGCCAATGGTCATGTTGTCGGGATAACGCCCGATCTGCGGCATATAGCCGATGTTCTCGCGGTATTGCCAGTTGTGCTTGATGTTCTTCCCGTTGAACGTGATGAACCCGCTGTCGCAAACCACCATACCCAGTATGCTTTTGATCAGCGTGGTTTTACCGCAACCATTAGGGCCGATCAGGGCAATACATTCGCCCCGGTTGCAGGTAACCGAAACATCATCCAGTGCAGTGAGTTTACCAAAACGCTTCGATACATTGCTTGCTATGATCATAACGGTAAGGGTTTCATTAATGGTTGTTTGTCCTGTAAATTTTCGGGCGTTAACGATGGGAGTATCCTTTCTGTTTTATCCAGCAAGGCCGTCATCATGCTGCGGAAAAGGATCATCGCCGGCGGATTCTGTTCGATGATCATGGCATATAAACTAACAGGCCGGTATGGGATGTCGCCCAGTTTGTCGCGGTTAAGGTCATAGCCGTCGTATTTATCCCAGAAATTTTTGCTGAACGTATTTAAAACCAGGCTGCCATTGGTGCCCACATCAAAGGTATTGTTCCTGAAATTGTTATTGTACACAACCACATCCATACAACTGGCCTGTATCTTCATGGCCCAGCCATTGCTTTCAAACACATTTTTTTCCAGGTGTATGCGGTTGGCACCTTCCATAAAAATGCCGGCTGTGTTCCTTACAAAAAAATTGTTGTGTATATACCCGTCATTGATCTCCTTCAGCAATAAACCATAGGCCCCGTCGCCCCAGTTCTCTTCAAAATAATTGCGTATCATTTTCAGTCCTTTTGAGAACATCACGGCAACACCGGCGCCGTTATTCTTAAACACGTTGCTGATGTAGGCATCGTCATTCGAAAACATGAAATGCAGCCCGTAACGCATATTTTTTTCGGCCACATTTCGCCAGATCACCGAATTTTTTACAAATTCAAAATAGATGCCGTCGCGGTGTCCAATAATTGTATTGGCAATGATGCGCAGGCTGTCGCTTTTCCAGCAATGGATACCGTTCCCGCTCTCCTGCTCCAGTTTACTGTAAGCGGTCAGCCTGTTCTTTTCGATGATGCAGTTGATCCCAAACTGGATGTAAATGCCGAAAAAGGTATCATCCAGGATATTATTGCGGATGATGACATCCCGGCTGTTGTATATTTTTATGCCTGCATAATCCTCGATACTGGATATGCCGGAATTGATTATTCTGAAACCGTCAACCAGCACCCCATCTGCCTTTACAGATATGATCTCGTAGGTATGGTCTCCATCCAGCACCGGGTGACCGGTACCGATCAGTGAAACCGTTTTATTGATGACGATATTTTTTTCATGGTATGTTCCTGCATCAACCAGGAGGGTATCGCCGGCCGCTGCCAGCAGCAATCCCTGCTGAATGGTTTTTACATGCTGCCGGCTGCCGATACGTATCGTTTTTGCATAAACGCTGATAGCAACGGCAAGGAACAGTGATATGCAGGTTATCTTTTTCAAGGTTTATACAGATCATTCCAGGTGATGATGCTACCGGGAAACCTTTTTTGAATGGTGATCAAACTGTCTTTATGGTCAAACGCAGCAATATTGCCGCCCATCGGGCTTCCCAGGCCATCGGCCTTTAACAGGAAAGCATTGTTTACATCGATCAGCTGGTGGTTGCCCGCATAATTGCTGAGGTAAATATTTTTGATGTTACCGGATGCAACATCTTTTGTCTGCAGGTAATTGACCAGGCATTTGGCATCATCAAACTTATAAACCTTCCCTTTTTTAGTTACCAGTTCAGCGCCAAAATGTTTGTCACTGATGGTCATTTTACAAAAATAACAGGGGTCCACACCGGTTATGATCGGCTGCGGACCGGTATTGCAGGAACCCAGGGTTGTCATTATTATAAGAGCCATCACTGCAGTTGATAATTTGCCAATGCTTTTTTTAGAACTGCGCCAGGCAACTATCGTGGAAAAAAGCAACAGTACTCCCACGGAAACAAAGATCCACCCCCCGATATCGGGCATGGAATAAGCCCCAAAATTAAGCAGTTGTTTAAACCCGATCAATGGCGGCTGGTATGCCATTCCCGGCACAATGATCGCTGCATTGGGATCCAGGTTATGGCCATAGTTGTACTCCCATCTCCAGAAATCGTACATGGCCAGCACACCAAATCCAACGAACAATACAAACAGCACATACAGTAATTTTCTTCTGGCCACAATGCCGGTAACCATGAAAAATAAGGCAAAAAAACCGATGATATAAGGCAGTATGGTAAATTCAACAAAGTCTTCAGTATGTAATGTTTTCATACCAATATAATGGTTCAACCCGTTGATGATATCCACATTACCTGCCAGTTTATCGGGATAAATGAGCAACATCAGCCCTTCGGGATATTGGGGCGCAACGAGGTCGATCCGCCACATGGGTACAAACAGAACAGGGATCAGCGCAAGCCCGCAAATGATCAGCAACAATCTTATCCAGGGCTTCAGTTTTTCATGCTTCATGATGAGTTTTTTTCAGGATCAATAATAAACCGCGGCTATAATAAAAGAAAAAAACATGCAGCCGCTTTTGCTTAATGATATACCTAAAAAGGAACAGGCTTTTTTATCAGCCTGCTCCTTTAATAATTACTGTTATTTCTTTTGTGCGGTATCAGGTACCGGATAATTTTTGCCGGTACTGAACAGCAATGGGGTATTGCTTCCAGCCGGTGAAACCCTTACATAACCCGACATTTCCTGGTGCAGTGCACTGCAGAAATCGGTACAATACATGGGGAACATACCTACCCTGTTGGGTACCCATTTTAAGGTTTGTGTTTCGCCTGGCATCACCAGCAATTCGCCGTTATCAGCACCTTTTATGGCAAAACCATGGGGTACATCTCAATCCTGTTCCAGGTTGGTTACATGGAAATATACTTCATCGCCAACCCGGATGCCTTCAATATTATCCGGGGTAAGGTGAGACCGGATGGCAGTCATATATACATGCACTTTGTTTCCCTCTCGCACCACTTTGGTTGCTGCTTCGCCATTTGAAAAATAGGGATTTTTGTTTTCCTCCATTTTAAAGAACTTGATCGATTTGGCTTTTACCAGGTCGGCAGGTATGATCTGCGCATAGTGCGGTTCCCCGATGGTGGGAAAATCCAGTATCAACTGCATCTTATCACCGCTGATATCATACAACTGGGCACTTTGTGAAAGTTCGGGACCGGTTGGTAAAAAACGATCCTTGGTAATTTTATTATAAGCAACCATGTATTTACCATAAGGAGCTTTGGTATCGCCGCCGGCAACGGTTAAATGGCCAACAGAATAATAGGTTGGTACGCGGTCAACCACTTTCAGGTCCTTGATATTCCATTTCACCACCTCTGAAGAAACAAACATAGACGTATAAGCGAAACCTTTGTTGTCAAATTCGGTATGCAACGGTCCAAGCCCGGGTTTCTTTACTTCACCATACAGCACAGATTCATATTTCAGGATGGGGATACCGTCAAATTCACCGATATAATCCTTTGCAGCAATGGCCTTTTGTAATTTATCAAAACTGAATACAGGAATTAAAGCTGCCAGCTTACCGCTGCCCACAATGTATTCGCCGGTCGGGCTCACATCACATCCATGGGGTGATTTGGGGCAGGGGAAAAAATAACAGAGGTCTTTAAAATCCTTCACATCCAGCACGGTCACTTCTGTTTTAATGGTAGAAGTTGCAGAATGTGTAACATCACTGTACACATTATGCGCATATTTCACAGATTGTTTTCTGCCTTTACCCGCCTTGATATATTCCTCGGCTTTTTTCCAGTTAACGGCCATGATAAAATCCTTATCCTTTTGCGAAGCATTTACTTCCAGCAGGGTATTGGCCTGCTCGGTATTGTACGTGGAGAAGAAGAACCAGCCATGCGAAACGCCTTTACCGGCACGGCTCAGGTCGAAATTAACACCGGGGCACTGCAATTGAAAAGAGATATCCATGCTGCCATCTTCTTTGGAAACACTGATAAAACTGATGGTGCCCTTAAAATTCTGTTTGTAGGTATTGATGGGCACATCTCCATTCTTATCATCAGGTGGTATACTGAAACGGGTACCTGCAACAACATACTCAGTATTTTCCGTGATGAACGGTGAAGAGTGGTTGCCGCCGCTGTTGGGCAATTCAATGATCTCGGCTGTACGGAAGGTCTTCAGGTCGATGCGGGCAACACGGGGTGTATTGTTGGCATTGCCAAATACCCATTTTCCGTCGTATTCCCCGTTGGTTTTCGACATCTGCACATGGTGCAGGTCATCCCAGGGAACAAAACCATGTGAAGTGTTCAGCATGGGTTTGGTTTCTTCACTGTAGCCATAGCCTTTTTCAGGATCTACTGAGAATACAGGGATCACACGCAGCAAACGGCCCGATGGTAAACCATAGGCACTTAACTGGCCGCTGAAACCACCGGAAACAAAATTGTAAAACTCATCATATTTTCCGGGGGCTACATACACTTTGGCGGCCGCATCGGAACTAACAGCAGAACCGGCATTTTTTGGTTTGCAGGCGGTAAAACCCAGCAGCAGGCTGAATGCTAAAACAGCTGCAGTGAACAGTTTATAATTTTTCATTTTGGTTGTTTTATATATGAACAGGTTAATTTTACTTTATACCGTCATTCTTGCGCATAAACTCATAAACACTTCTTGCATCTTCATCGCTGATATTCTGGTTGGGCATCCTTACCAGACAAATTTCCAGCTGCGCCTGTGCCTTTGGGTCTTTATCCAGCATGGCATCTGTATTTGTAGCAAAATTCATGATCCATTCTGCCGTATGGCGGTCTGTAACACCCAACCATCCCGGGCCAACCAGTTTTTCGCTGGTAAGCTTATGGCAACTGCTGCACTTTACACCATATACCTTTTCACCATTGGCTGCCATAGGCACATCCAGTGTTTCACCCACTTCCACTTTGGTGAATTTTCCCTCTCCCCTGTTGGGATCGTAGGAAGGATTACCGGTTTCTGTTTTTGCTTTTTCAGTTGACGATGATTCAGTTGTGCCGGTTTCAGAACCACCGCCACCGCAGGCTGCAACAAATGCACCCAAAAAAAGAAGGATTGCCAGTTTTTTCATGTTGTTATTTTTTTGTTTTAAATTTAGAGATACAAGATTACAATCATACCGGGGGAAATTTTATGCGTTGAGTCATATCAATAAAAACCACCCAAACTGTAAAAACAGGATGCAGTAAAAAGGAAGGCTGGATGCATATCCCGGTAATCCGGGCGGGCATTATTCAAGAGGATATGACCTAAATCATATTAAAATATGCGAAAAATCATAACAGGCCTTTGATACTGCACATACATTTGACACAACAGAAAAATCCTTTTATGATGATTGATATTGATACGTTGCTTGCCTGGGGTGCTGCCTACAAAAAAGTGTCGGCCGGCGAAATGATATTCCGGGAAGGAGCGCATTCGTCTTTTTATTATCAGCTGGTTTCGGGCGAAGTGAGGTGGGTAAATATCAATAATGAAGGAAAAGAATTTATTCAGACCATCATTGAACCTGATGAATGCTTTGGTGAATTCCCCTTATTTGATGATGAACCATTTGCCGCAAGCGCCATTGCTGATAAAGATTCGGTGATCATACGGCTGCACCGTACCGCATTTCATCAACTGCTGAAAGAAAACCCCGAACTGCACTTTAAATTCACCCGCTTACTTACACAAAGGCTGCGGTTCAAATTCATGATCCTGAAAGAACTGGCCAACCACAACCCGGAGAACAGCATATCCACATTGCTCCAGTATTTTAAACATACTCAAAAAAATATCTGCACCAAATGCAACAGGCTTAAACTCACCCGGCAACAGATTGCCGACATGACCGGGTTAAGGGTGGAGACGGTCATCCGCACCATGAAAAACATGCAGCTGAAAGGTGAGCTCCAGATCAGTAAGGGAAAAGTATATTGCTGATCGCAATGGATGCATAGCAGAATGTTTTGCACAGATTGATCTCCTAGTATGATTCAAATCATATTAAAGCTTTCCGTTCATCAGTTACTTTGCCGTAAACAGAAATGATGGCATTTCCAATATACCGTTGGTTAAAGATAACCCTGCTGAATTTACTGATCGTTGCAACCATTGGCGTTGTGCTCCGCTATAAGATCCTGTACCCGCTTCCTTTTATAGATCAGAAACACCTGCTACACGGTCATTCTCATTTTGCCTTTGCCGGCTGGATCACCCAGGCCATCATGACCCTGATGGTGGTTTACCTGGCAAACCAAAAAGGAGACAGTATATATAAAAGCTACCGCTGGCTGCTATACGCAAACCTGTTTACTGCCTATGGCATGCTGGTTGCATTCCCCATTGAGGGATACGGGTTATACTCCATTATCTTTTCTACTGCTTCTGTACTGGTAAGTTATGCCTTTGCCGTTTATTATTGGAAGGACCTGAATATGCAGGCTGTTAAACATGCAACGCATGCCTGGTTCAAAGCGGCTGTTTTTTTTAATGCATTTTCATCCCTGGGCGTTTTTGCACTCACCATAATGATGGTTTCAAACGTCATTCATTCAACATGGTACCTGGCCGCCGAATATTTTTACCTGCACTTTCAATACAATGGCTGGTTCTTCTTTGCCTGCATGGGATTATTCACTGCATACATCAGCCGTTTTATTAAAGCCGGCGATGCATTCCGGAAAATTTTCAGGCTTTTTGCATTTGCGGCGGTTCCGGCATATTTTTTATCTACGTTATGGATGCCGCTGCCGGTATGGGTTTACATACTGGTGATCATGGCTGCTGCTGCACAGCTTGCAGGATGGTTATGGCTGCTGAACCTGTTAAAAAGAAACGGGCAGGCCGTAAAAAATAATTTTTCAGTGACCGCAAAATATATCCTGGGCTTTGCAGGCATCGCACTCACTGTAAAATTATTACTGCAGCTGGGATCCACATTCCCGGGATTAAGCGACCTGGCATTTGGCTTCAGGCCCATCGTGATCGGTTACCTGCACCTGGTTTTACTGGGCGTGATCACGTTGTTCCTGCTGGGGTATATGTTTGCCCTGAAATATTTTACAGGAAACAAAACAGCCATGGCCGGTGCATTTATTTTTTCAGGCGCCGTCATAGTCAATGAAATGTTACTGATGATACAGGGTGTTGCCGCCATTACCTATACTGCCATCCCTTTCATCAATGAACTGCTGCTGGGCGCTGCCCTGCTTTTATTTGCAGGCGCTTTGCTGATGGCCTTCGCAAAAGGGAATCATATACGATCCAAATAATTTTTATTACTACAAATAAATACCTACCCGCTAAAAACCTGATGAAGATCATCTGCCTGCCCGTTTGCTTTGTGATTTAAGTTACAATTCAAGATCCGGATTGCGGTTAATTTTGCCTTACGATCAACAGATAAAATTAGTACCAATGGCAAATCATGAAATAGAAACACAATGGATGGGCAAAATGCAGTTCAATGCGCTGATAAACGGGCATACGGTCATTATGGATGCGCCGGAAAGATCAGGCGGGGAAGACCAGGCGCCGATACCGAAACCCTTTGTGCTGGCGGCACTTTCAGGCTGTACCGGCATGGATATAGTTGCCCTGCTCCGCAAATCCGGAAACGAAGTGGATGACCTGAGCATGAAGGTTACCGGGGAACTCAGTAAACAGGCACCCATCCAATATACGGCCATGCATATCGGGTATTCGTTCAAGGGTGATCAACTCAACAAAGAAGCTGCCTTTAAAGCCGTGATGGATTCACAGGAAAAATATTGCGGCGTAAGCAGCCTGTTAAAAAAAGCGATACCGGTTACCTGGGAAATTCATTATAACGGTGAAGAGATCTATAACAATAAACCCGTTTCTGAAAACATCGCCGTTTAAACCAACTGATTTGATTTCTGCCGGCCTATGACCAAAGTCATAGGTCTTTTGCCACGTTTGATCATAATTTTGCCTTTATGCAAATCTGGAAAAATATCATCAGCCGCCCTTCCTGATCAATCAACTCCCTGCCTGCTGTTACAGCAACACCTCCTTTTTTTATTTTAAAAACATATTGTATGCAAACCATTATAGAGCCGTTCCGGATCAAATCTGTTGAACCCATTTATTTTAACACTGCTGCTGAAAGAAAATTAATTTTAGAAAAAGCATTTTATAATCCCTTTCTCATCCATTCCACGGATGTACTGATCGACCTGCTCACCGACAGCGGAACCAGCGCCATGAGCAGCAACCAGTGGGCCGGCATTATGCAGGGCGATGAATCCTATGCAGGGAGCCCCAGTTTTTTCCGTTTTGAAAAAACCATACAGGATATTACAAATTTGCCGCTGGTTATCCCAACACACCAGGGCAGGGCTGCCGAAAAGATCCTGTTCAGCGTACTGGGCGGCAAAGGAAAATATTTTGTGAGCAATACCCTGTTTGATACCACCCGGGCCAATATTGAATTCTCCGGGGCCGAAGGCATTGACCTGGTCTGTGAAGAAGGCAAACACCCGACCATACCCGCAGCATTTAAAGGGAATATGGATGTGGATGCATTGAAACAATTCATTGCTGAAAAAGGCAAAACCAATATCCCGCTTTGCATCTTAACCGTTACCAATAATTCAGGCGGCGGGCAACCGGTCAGCATGCAAAATATCAAAGAAGTAAAAAAAGTATGCACAGCAAATAACATTCCATTATTCATTGATGCATGCCGCTTTGCAGAGAATGCTTATTTTATCAAACTGCGTGAAGCAGGATATGCCGGTAAACCCATACCCGAAATTGTAAAGGAACTTTTTTCCTATGCCGATGGCTGCACCATGAGCGCCAAGAAAGATGCCTTTGCCAATATCGGTGGCTTTCTGGCCATGCATGATGAAAAACTGGCTCAACAATGCCGCAACCTGTTGATCATGACAGAAGGCTTTCCAACTTATGGAGGACTTGCCGGCCGGGACCTGGAAGCCATTGCCATTGGACTTAAAGAAGTGATGGACGAACATTACCTTCAGTACCGCATCCGCAGTATTGAATACCTCACCAATAAATTAATTGCTGCAAATGTTCCCGTGATGCAGCCGGCTGGCGGACATGCCGTGTACCTGGTGGCCGATGAATTTTTACCGCATATACCAGTTGAGCAATATCCCGGCCAGGCATTGGTTGGCGCTTTGTATGTTCATGGCGGCGTCCGCGGTGTGGAGATCGGTTCGCTGATGTTTGGAAAATATGCCAGCCCCGAAAAAGGCGGGGATAATCATGGCAAACTGGTACCCGCTGCACTGGAACTGGTTCGCCTGGCAATTCCAAGGAGGGTATATACACAAAGCCATATTGATTATGTGGCCGAAGTGATCATTGAGGTTTTTAATAACCGGGATTCTATAAAAGGATTGACAATTATTGAAGAAGCACCCACACTCCGGCATTTTACTGCAAAACTTAAACCGGTTCAATAGCATTCAAATCAATTAAAATGAAAAATACAAAACACAGCTGGGCCGAGCCCTATAAAATTAAAATGGTGGAGCTGCTGAAAATGACAACGCCCGCCCAACGGAAAAAAGCCATGAAGGAAGCAGGTTTCAATACCTTTTTATTAAAATCGGAAGACGTGTACATAGACCTGCTCACCGACAGCGGAACTTCAGCCATGAGCGACCGCCAGTGGGCCGGTATGATGATGGGCGATGAAGCCTATGCCGGCAGCCGCAATTTTTATCACCTCGAAAAAGTGGTGCAGGATGTGTATGGATATAAATATCTTATACCAACCCACCAGGGACGGGGAGCCGAAAATATTTTATCGAAGATACTGATCAGGAAAGGCGATATCATTCCGGGCAATATGTACTTCACCACTACCCGGCTGCACCAGGAACTGGCCGGCGGAAAATTTGAAGACATTATCATTGATGAAGCGCATGATCCCGAAAATGAATTTCCTTTTAAAGGTAATGTTGATCTCGTAAAACTTGAAAAACTGATCAAAAAACACGGCGCTGAAAAAATACCATACGTCAGCATGGCCACCAGTGTGAATATGGCCGGCGGGCAGCCCATCAGCATGAAAAATTTAAAAGAGCTGCGGGCGCTTACCAAAAAACATAAGATCCGTGTGATCCATGATATGACCAGGGTGGCAGAGAATGCCTATTTTATTCAGCAGCGTGAAAAAGGATACCGGCAAAAAACGATCAGGGAAATTGTAAAGGAAATAAACAGTTATACCGATGGCGCAACCATGAGTGCCAAAAAAGATGCACTGGTAAATATTGGCGGTTTCCTGGCCGTAAATGACTGGGATGTTTTTGAAGAAGCCAGGAATATGGTGGTGGTGTATGAAGGACTGCATACCTACGGCGGACTGGCAGGCAGGGATATGGAGGCCATGGCCATCGGCATTGGCGAAAGCATCAATGATGACCATATCCGGGCAAGGGTTGGACAGGTAATTTACCTGGGAGAGAAAATGCTGGAGTATGGCGTTCCGATCGTAAAACCCATTGGGGGGCACGGCATTTTTGTGGATGCAAAAAAGTTTTTACCGCATATCCGCCAGGATCAATACCCGGCACAGACACTGGCTGCCGAAATTTACCTGGACGCAGGTGTAAGAACAATGGAAAGAGGTGTGGTTTCTGCCGGAAGAAAAGCAA
>CAZBIK010000052.1:0-14428 GCA_964491955.1 uncultured Ferruginibacter sp. | reverse complement strand
CCGAAGTGGAGAATGCCATTAACATGCATGCCGGTGTAATTGAAAGTGCCGTTGTGGGTTACCCGCATGATATAAAGGGACAGGGCATCTATGCGTATGTGATCTATGGCCATATGCACAGCGATGCTGAACTCACCAAACTGGATATTTTACAAACCGTAACCCGGGTGATCGGCGCCATTGCAAAACCGGATAAGATACAATTTGTAACCGGGCTGCCCAAGACCCGTAGCGGAAAGATCATGCGGCGCATATTGAGAAAGATCGCCGAAGGTGAGATGGAAAACCTGGGCGATACCAGCACATTGCTTGACCCCGGCGTGGTGGAGGAGATCAAAAGCGGAAAATTATAATGGTTTTTTATGCCGGCATTATTGGATTAACTTTATGGTCTATTTTAATTTTATAAGCCAGATGAGATCCCTTTTTTATATTCCGGTCCTTTTTACTTTTCTGTTTATCCATATTTCCAATACCGCATCTGCCCAAATGAAAAGCTGTTGCGAACCGGAAGGCACTGTACTTGTTTCCACGGTAAAACAAACAGCCGGCACGTTAAAGATGGTGAAGATACTCGACAGCATCGGCCGCCACGCCAACCCCGAAGATTTTTACCTCATGAATACGGCCCGTGCCGAATTGTTCAGGAAAAAACTGGATACTGAAAAAGATCCATATAAAAGACTCGACTATTATTTTCAATACAGCAGCGAATCGCTGAATGCAGGCAAAACGGATGAAGCCATTGCTGTACTTGAACAGGTTTTAAGATCTATGAATGCAACAATAGAGACTTCACCCCCGCAAATGAAAATATTTTTTGACCTCCTGGCGATTGCCTATATGCGTAAGGGTGAACTGGAAAACTGCGCTGCAAATCATACGGCACAGAGTTGTATCATTCCCATCCAGGGAGGGGGCATACACCGTTTACCCACCGGTTCGGAAAAAGCCATTGAATTGTATACCAGTATGCTCGTCAAATTTCCGAATGACCTGCAGTCGAGGTATTTACTGAACATTGCCTACATGACCCTGGGCAAATACCCTGCAGAAGTACCCAAACAATGGTTGATCGAACCGGGTGTGTTCACAAACAAAAACAGCAACATCATTTTAAAAGATGTGGCAGTGGCCAAAGGCGTTGATATGAATGGCATATCAGGCAGCTGCGTGGTGGAAGACCTGGATAATGATGGCCTGCTGGATATTATGGCAACATCATATGGCCTCAACGACCAGGTGAGGTATATGCACCAGCAAAAAGACGGCAGTTTTAAAAATGAAACACTGGCATCAGGCCTGGTGGGCATTACCGGTGGCTTAAATGTGATTCATGCCGATTATAATAATGATGGTTTTGCCGATTTTATCATATTGCGCGGGGGATGGCTGGGTAAGAATGCAAAATTCCCGTTCTCTTTAATTAAAAATAACGGTAACAACAATTTCGAAGATGTGACTTTGGAAACGGGGCTTTACTCAGCAGCGCCTACACAAACTGCTTCCTGGAGCGATTTTAACAATGACGGATGGATCGATCTTTTTGTGGCCCATGAAAATTATCCCAGCCAGTTATTTATGAATGTAAAAGGTAAGTTTAAAGATGTAACGGCTAAATATGGTTTACAATTTACCAGCTTTGTAAAAGGCTGTGTATGGGGCGATATCAACAATGATGGTTACCCCGACCTGTATATTTCAGCATTGGGTGCTCCCAATAAATTGTTTTTGAATAAGCCAGGGAAAGTTGCCGGGGAAAGAATGTTTGCCGATATATCAAAGACAGCCGGTATTGAAGAACCGTTGTACAGTTTCCCGGCCTGGTTCTTTGATTTTGACAATGACGGATACCAGGACATTTTTGTTTCGGGATACGATACCCGGCGTTTTTCACTGGTAGCCGAAGATGCAGCGCGTGATATGCTTGGAATGCCGGTACTGGGTGAACGCCCCCGCCTGTACCGCAATAACGGCAACAATACTTTTACCGATGTTAGTGCGGCTTATGATGTGAACCATGTGAATTATGCCATGGGTTGCAATTTTGGAGATATTGACAATGACGGATGGCTTGATTATTACCTGGGGACCGGCGCACCGGAATATACCAGCATTGTTCCCAATAAACTGTACCGCAATGTGGGTGGTAAAAAATTTGAAGACATAACCTATGCCACCAATACAGGCCATATTCAAAAAGGGCATGGCGTTGCTTTTGCAGATATTGACAATGACGGCGACCAGGATATTTATGCCGTGATCGGCGGCGCTGTGGAAGGCGACCGTTTCCGGAATGTACTGTTTGAGAACACAACCAATAACGGTAACCACTGGGTAAAAATTAAACTGGAGGGAGTGAATTCCAACAGATCAGCAATTGGCGCCCGGGTTCAAATTAAAGTAAAACAGGCCGACGGAAGTTTTCAGTATTATTATCACATTGTAAATACCGGAGGAAGTTTTGGATCAAAACCTTTAACCATAAACGCAGGGTTGGGAAATGCCATAGGTATTGAAGAGGTATCGGTCAGGTGGCCCAATGCCAATCAAACAACTGAAGTGATCACAAATGTTCCGATGGATTCGGCGATAAAAATAAAAGAGGGCTTTGGTAAAAATTGAACCGGGCCGTTCCAAAGGAAGGCAAGCTTTAAAAGCCGCCTTCCTTAATATATCTTCCCTGTAACATCTTTATTACATCCTGCAAACACAGCTTTCCGTTTTCAGTTATTTTTAATTTCGCGGAAAATATTTTCGCAGCTGATTATCCTGATTTCACCTTCCCTGAATATTTTTTTCTCGTCTTCTTCATCTTCCGTTTCAAATTTCATTTTATAGATGCCGGCCCTGATCTCGTATATGGTCTCCTGGTTTTTGGGCAGGATCTTTAAAGACAGAACACCCGGCTCATACACATTACCGTTACGCCTGTATAAACTTACCAGCAGCGGGTTGGGGGTAGAATTCTTAATGGTAAAATCAGTTATGCTTTTCAGGGCACAACTGTCTTTTTTTTCAACCAATGGCTGCTGAGTCATGGCATACCTGGGCATTTTAAATACCTTGACCAGTTCAACCAGTGTTTTACCGCCTTCAATTATATGGGCGGTTGTATTGCTTTGTGCTGTTGCCGTAAGGGACAGGCATACCATTGCAAACATGATTAACTTTCTCATAAAAATAAATTTTAGTAACCTTCTGCAAACAGGATGCCTTTCAATCCGGATTTACATAAAATTCATTATCGTCTTAAAAAGGAAGGCAAGCTTTATAAGCTTGCCTTCCTTAAAAATTACATTTAAAAATCAATACCCGAATATCTCTTCCAGGCTCAGTCTTTTCACTTCACCGTATTTTTTCATTTCTTCTTCCGGTAATTTTTTATCTGAAGCAACTATACAATACGTGTACGCCTTGTTGGCCAGGTTATTGGCATGGAATTTTTTCAATTCGGTATATCCGATCTTATCCACGGCGGTATATATGGATTTCCGGATATCATCTTTCAGCCCCTTGCGTTCGGCAGCAAGGTAATTGAAAATAATGCCGTCCTGGGTAATACGTTCTGTTTCAATATCCTTTTTAATACCGGCTCTTGCATTCTTTATATTCTCTTCCACATCGGGTATTTCGTTCAGCAGTTCATTCATGGCAATTACCGATTCATTGAATTTATCGGCCTGGCAACCTACATATGCCAGGGTTAAGAACGGGTCTTCTTTTTTATCAGGCTTGGCATAAAAAGCAAAAGTTGAATAAGCCAGGGCTTTACTTTCCCGGATGGTTTGAAAAACAAGGGAACCCATTCCGCCGCCAAAATAATTATTGAACATGTCTACAACCGGTTCCTCATCTTTGCTGTATGCCGAACTGTTTCTTACCCAGCGGATCTCTGCCTGTACCATATTGTAATCGGCAAATAAGACCTGGTTGCCGGTTTGAACTGAATTGGTAAATTTTGCTTTTTCAGGCACCGGTTTAAATGATGCGGGAATGATATGAACTGCTTTTAACCCGGCTGTAAACTGTGCAAGGGGTTGTGGGCCATAGTACAGTATTTTATGCGGATAGCTGTTCAGGTTATGCAAAATATTTACAAGTTCCGCAGCTGTTGTTGTGTTTAATTCTGCGTCGCTTAAGGTAAAATTAAAAGGGTTTTTCTGTCCAAACCTGGCATAGCTTACCAGGCCGTTCATGATTGCTCCTTTATTTACCTTGGCATCAGTACGTGATTTGATGATCCTGGCTTTTAAGGATTTCAATGCTTCCGCATCTTCCTTACAGTTCTTTAAAACATCTTCAAACAGTTTTACCGCTTTGGTAAAATTTTCCTGTAACCCTTCAATGGTTACTGTTGTATACTCGCCGGAAGCACTAACGTTAAAGCTGCACGCAATTTCATAAAATGCCTTGGTTATTTCTTCCGCACTTATTTTATCCGTACTTAAAAACTGCAGGTACTGGGTTGCCAGGCTTAATTTTTTATTGTTCCAGGTTCCCATTTCAAAACGGTAACGCAAACGGAAGATGCTGTTGTCAGTATTCTGTACATACAACACTTCAGCCGGGCCAATTTTTGATTTTTGTACATCCTTGTTATAATCAAGCCAAACAGGTTTAACGGCAGATGCAGGCATATTGTTAACCTGCTTCACAAAATCCGATTGAGCATCCCGGTTTGTTTCTACCGGTGTAATGGGTGGTTTATCCACTTTGCTGACACTGTTATTCTCCCCTTTACGTTTTAAGATCGCCACATAGTTTTCTCCAAAATATTTATTGGCAAAAGCAACTATATCTTTTTTGCCCAGTTTGGATAACTGGTCGGTATATGCCACCTGCTCCTGCCAGTCCAGTTCCGCAGTAAAAGCATCCATCAGTTCACTGGCCCTGGATCCATATTTTTCAGAGGCCAGTATCTTCATTTTCTTCTGGTTATTAACGATGGAGGTGATCAGTTTATCATCAAAATTCCCTTTTTTCAGGTTCTCTATCTCACCCAACATCAAAGCCTTTACATCATCAAGCGACTGGCCAAGTGTAGGCCTGCCCTGCATATACAGGATACCATAATCGATCAAAGTAAATGCAGATGTGGAAGCGCCCAGTAATTTTTGCTTTTTTACCAGGTTAAGGTCCATCAAACCCGCTTTGCCGTTGGTGAGTATCTGTCCAACCAGTTCGGCCAGCAGTACATCTTTTGACTGGTTGCCCGGTAACCTGAAACCGATCGTAACCGATTCTGCATCGGGGCCAACTACTTCAGCGGTTATGGGTGATGAAATGGGCTGCTCCGGCCGGAAGGTATATTTGGCAACCGGTTTGTTTTGCATGTAAGCAAATGTGGCGTCTACTTTTCTGATCATTACATCCGGGTTAAAATCGCCGCTCATGATCACGCCCATGTTGTTGGGTACATAATATTTGTTGAAGTAATTCCTGATCTCCACCAGCGAAGGATTTTTTAAATGTTCGATGGTGCCAATGGTTGTCTGCAATCCATAGTTGTGGTTCTTAAACAGTTCAGCAAACAGTTTTTCAAAAACACGCCTGCCGTCATTATCCAGCGTGCGGTTCTTTTCTTCATACACCGCTTCAAGCTCGGTATGAAAAATACGCAGTACGGGGTTCCTGAAACGTTCGCCCTGAACAGCCAGGTATTTATCAATGGCACTGGCCGGAACATCATCGGTGTACACTGTTTGTTCAAAAGACGTAAAAGCATTGGTGCCCTGGGCCCCCATGGATGCCATCATTTTATCATACTCATTGGCTATGGCATATTTAGATGCTACGCCTGAAATGGAATCGATCTGGCGGTAAATGATCTTGCGTTTTACCGTATCCGTTGTTTTATTGTACAATTCATACAGCGCATCAATTTTATCCAGTTCCGGCTTTTCCTTTGCCCAATCCAGTGAACCGTATTTATCTGTTCCCTTAAAAAGCATGTGCTCCAGGTAATGTGCCAGGCCTGTATTGGTGGCCGGGTCGGTTTTACTGCCGGCCTTGGTGGCAATATAGCATTGGATGCGCGGATCTTTATTGGTCGGGCTTAAAATAACAGTTAAACCATTCTTCAAAGTATAAAACCTGGCTTTGGCCGGATCGTTGGTTACATATTTATAGCTGTAACCTGCAGAACTGGCTTCTTTCCATTCATATTTACCAGTTTGGGCATAGCTGCTGATGGTGACTGTTAACAGCAGTACAAAAAACACTTGTTTTGTAAAATGCATAAAAAATAATTGGTTTTTAAAATTGAGCGGCTAAAATACTGCTTCTGGTATTCAAATTTTTACCGTTCACAATAATATTAACTTTACTTTTGAAATTAATTTTCACAGAGATATGATCATGATGCTGAAAGTATTGATTGCACCCGTTTGCAGCGAACAGGCTACGCTTCTTAACTAATATGACCGACCCTAAAAACATATCTATTTTCGAATATAATTATGAGCTTCCGGCAGGCAGGATCGCCCTGCATCCATTGGCATCAAGAGATGCATCGAAGCTGCTTGTGTATAAAAACGGGAGTATCCAGGAGGATGTGTATAAAAATATTGATGCACATTTACCGGCCAACAGCTTGCTTATTTTCAACAATACCAGGGTGATCAATGCACGACTGCGATTTCAGAAAAACAGCGGTGGGCTTATTGAGATCTTTTGCCTGGAACCTGATGAATCCGTTAATGAATACAGCAGCGTAATGAATAAAAAAGGATCGGTAAGGTGGAAGTGTTTGATCGGGGGAGCGGGAAAATGGAAGACCGGCAATCTGTCAATGAACGATGGTCAGCTTACAATGTATGCAACATTAATGGAGAAGTTACCCGGTGCGTACACTGTTGAATTTTCCTGGATGCCGGCTGACCTGAGTTTTGCTGAAGTTTTGGAACAGTTTGGCGATATCCCTTTACCTCCTTATATCAAAAGAAAAACAGAAAAGGCCGACACCGAACGTTATCAAACCATTTATGCACAGGAAAAAGGTTCAGTAGCGGCACCAACAGCCGGTTTACATTTTACTGAAGAAATATTCACCCGCCTTGCTGCAAAAAATATAAAAATAGATTTTGTTACGCTGCACGTGGGCGCAGGCACCTTTAAACCGGTTAAAGCGCTAACCATGGCAGATCATGAAATGCATGCAGAATGGATCGATGTACGTATCGAAATGATCGAAAACCTGGTCAGCAACCCCGGCAAGACCATTATATCGGTAGGTACCACTTCACTGAGAACCCTGGAAAGCCTCTACTGGATGGGCGTTAAAGTAATCCTGCAGCCTTTAATAAAACAATTGCACATAAATCAATGGGAGATCTATGAATCCCCGTTGGTTAATTCCAGCATCCCGGCTGCAGAAGCTTTGTCTGCTTTATTGAACTGGATGAAAGTCAACCGGCTTCAAAACCTGTTTACACGATCACAGATTTTAATTGCCCCCGGTTATCGTTTCAAAATCGCGAATGCCATCATTACCAATTTTCACCAGCCTCAATCAACCCTGCTGTTGCTGGTTGCTGCAGCCATCGGTAATGACTGGCGGAAAGTGTATGACCATGCCCTGCAGCATGATTTCCGTTTTCTAAGTTATGGCGATGGCAGTCTTTTATTTATCGGTCAATGATAAAATCCTTCCTTAGTTTTGCACAGCGTATTTTTAAAAATATATATCAACATAACGATGATCTTAAAAAAATTAATTCATTCACTTTTTGACAGAACCGGTATATATATCGGTAAGCGGCCAACCTATAAAGGCCGTGCCAATTTCAATATAGACGGTTTTCATTATGGCTTTTCTTTTCCATCGGCAAATTATGCCCCCTGGCTGGGCGATGAGGCATTTATGAACATTTATACACAGATCAAAAAAAATACACTGGTGGATATTTACCGCTGCTATGAATTGTGGCGGCTGGTTCAAAAAGTACAGTCACTTGATCCGCGTGCTGCCATCCTGGAAGTAGGCGTCTGGCGCGGCGGCACTGCCGGTATCATGTCGCAGCAATTATCCTGTTTAAAAAGTACGGCAACGATCTATCTTGCCGATACGTTTGCCGGTGTTGCCAAAGCCGGTGCCAACGACAGTTTTTATACCGGGGGCGAACACAGTGATACCAGCCAGTATATTGTGGAAGATGTTTTAAAAAACAAAAGCCAATACCCGCACTATAAAATTTTAAAAGGGATCTTCCCGGAGGATACGGCAGATAAAATTCAGGCCCATGAACAGTTCGGGCTTTGCCATATAGATGTGGATGTATATGATTCGGCCAGGGATATCCTGGAATGGGTTTGGGATAAACTGATCCCCGGTGGCCTTGTGGTTTTTGATGATTATGGATTTCACAGTTGCACGGGTGTTACTAAACTGGTAGAGGAATACTTTACCTATCCCGACAGGCAGGTCATACATAACCTGAACGGCCATGCCATTATGATCAAATTAAAGTAGCGGGATTTTTACTGGCGGATGGTTACCATGGTTCCCAATGGGATATAATCAAACAGGTCTTTCATTTCGGTATATTTAACCGATACACAGCCGTCTGTCCAGTTATAAAAATTATCAACGGTCCATTCCTCACCCGGCCGGGTTGCATGTATGGCAATGCCATTCCCTATTTTTGCTGTTTTGGGTATCAGGCCTTTTGCTTTTCTTTCCCTGAATTTTTGTACGCTTTCCTTATTCGGGTAATCGAGCAATAACTCGGGGCCCCATTGCCGGTGTATTTTTTTAATGATTATTTTAAAAGTGCCGTCCGGTGTACGTTTATCCCCTTCCCTCATTTTATCACCCAGGTCCTTACTGCCAAATACAATGGGATAGGTGGCATACCAGCCTTCGTCATCATATACATACAGTTCGTATTCGCTCTTATCTACAATAATGTAATATGGATTGGCAACACTGTCAGCAATAACCGGCTTAACCTTTTTTGCATGTACCGTTCTTTTAACAGCCATTCTTTTTTTGCCGGCAGGAATAAATGAGACGAGAGCCAGTAAAGTTGCAAAAAAGCTTAATTTAAAAACACGGGAGAATTTCATCAGCCAAAAATAATTTTCTTTTTAAACGCAAACGATGTGCCACGCTAAATTATTTTATTCTGTGGAAAAACATTAACAAATATTAGTGATTGTGGAAAAAAAACTACCGGTAAAGCCGGTAGTTAATATAAAAACCCAATCCTCCCCTGGCTTGGTTAAACCCTTACCCGGCGAGGAATTGGGAGAGAGAGCAGGTATTACCAATAACTGAACCGGAAGCCTACATTGTATGGCCTGATGTCGAGGCTTCTTTCGTACATTGATTTAGGGCTGTACGAGCCATACAACAATACCGGGCCAAGCCCCAATTCAGCTATGTATGAAAATTTAAAACGTTCCAGGCCATAATCGCCTTTGTTGGTCAACTTGCCCCTTTCATTGCTTTTTTGCTTATTGCGCTGGCTGTATAAATAACCGGCACTCACACCAACGCTCAGGCTTACCCCTTTTTTGCGCTGGTGGGGATTGGTCACAAAATTCAGCATCACGGGAATGGTGGCATAATCGGCCGCCAGCTTGTTCTTTGAAAAGGATATGGAATCCCTGAAAATGAACGGTGCATTGGTTTGCGTGTTGGCTGTATAGGGCACCAACCCGCCTTCATTATAATTAATGGCTGATTTGTACCGGTAATTGTTCAGTTCCACACCAAAGCCATATTTAAGGTTAACATGGTGTTTTATTAAATTAAGCCTTTGCATAAAAACCCAGATGTTCACGTTTATGCTTTTGCCGGCACGGAGCTTAAAATCATTTTTATCCAAAGCAGGGTACCCGGGCCTGTTTACCAGGTAACTGCCCGCAGCGGCATAGTTACTCCTGTCGTTGTAGTTGGCAAACCCGAGGTCCAGGATCCACCAGTTGGTGCTTACATTCGATCTTTTCTTTTTAACTTTATCGCCGCCGGTATTCACTTCCACATTACCGTCTTTCTTTTTTCCCTTTTTGATGATGATGATACCACCAACACGAATGGTGTCTTTATCTTCACCCGGTTTTTTGGGGTCTTCCTGTGCGTTTACGTGTACACAAAACATGGCCATGGCTAAAAGTAGAATTAGCTTTTTCATCAGTTTCAATTTTTAAATGATTATTTTAATGCGATCTCAAAACCGGCAACTTTAATGCCTTCGCCGGTGTTGACATTGGCGGTGCGTTCCAGCACCCTTTTTGCTTTTCGCAAAAATCCGCCCAGTGCTGTACGTTTTTGTTTGTCGTCATCCACTTCCAGGTAACGGTTATTGTTTTCATCATTGGCCGTTGTGGTATTGGATACCAGCATGGCTTTAACAGATGCATCTGTTTTACCATTATTTGTATTGGCAACGACAGTGTTGTTGATGTTCTCTTTCGGGTTGGTTTTGGATACAGCGGCATTGTTTCCGGAAACGATGTGGCTGTTGTTATTTTCAGGTAATACGGCGGCAACAACAGTTTCGTTACGCGGGCTCCTGTTAATATTTTCTAAATTTGGTTTAGGTAAATTATTAGTGGGTTTGTCAATTACCGGTTGCTGTACTGCTACATCATCTTTTTCGATAACCCCTGTACTGATATTGTTTTTTACACCGGTTGTTTTACCCTTTTCACTGGTAACTGATCTTTTTGCATCAGGCAATGTAGTTGCAATAACATTTTCATTATTTGAATTTTCCGGGGACAGCTCCATTGGGTTATTCTTTTTTCCAGGTATCTCATCCACGGGTTTTACAGGTATTGCTTTTTGCCCGGTTGCCAATACTTCCGTTCCTGGTTTTGTTTTATAATTGTTATATACCGAAACACCGGTAAAAATTCCAAATCCGATCAATATGGCGGCTGCGGCTGCACGCCACCACCTGAAAACCACAATCCTGCCTGTTTCATGCCGGTATAAAACTGCCTTATCTTCAAAAACAACAGCCATGTCGGGCTGCAGTTTTGTCTGCTGCAAAACAGCCCATTCTGCCCTTGCTTTTTTATCGGTAGCCAGCAAGGCCTCAACAGACCTTTTAACTGCTGCGGTCAATTCTTCATCGGCGTATAGCAATAGATTTTCCTGTAAAGCAGTGATGTCTTCTTCCATGTACAGCCAGTCCTTTTTATCCAATACAATATCATCAGCTTTTATAACGGTGGCCTGCAATAATTCCAATTCCATTTGCAGATCAGGATTCTCCTGCACAAATTCTTCAACAGTTTTCCTGTCTGGTGCAGATAATTCCTTATCCACATACAGCAGGAAAAAAGTTTCGTAATTATGTCGGTTTATGTTCATTCGATGTTCGTTGATCGTTGATCGCGGGCTGCATTTCCAGCCAACGGTCAACGTCTAAATTACGTTTTCAGGGCTCACAATATACTCCCGTAACTGTAACCTGGCCCGGTGCAGATAAACTTTTACCTGGCTTTCATTCAGCCCGGTGATCTGTCCGATCTCTTCATAACTGTATCCCTCATAATCTTTTAATAATACCAGGCTGCGTTGTTTCTCACCCAATTTATTCAAAGCCTCATTCAAAATTCTTTTGGTATCATGTTTATGGCCTACAGAACCTTTTGCATTCTCCGAAAAATCCTCGCTCAGCACAACCCGTTTATTTTTACGCACATGGTCGATCATCTGGTTGTATGCAATGGTGAACAGGTAACTCTTACTCCGGTCATTTTCAACCTTATCCCTGTTTACCCATAGTTTTTCAAATGCACCCTGTACCACATCCCTGGCATCCTCCCGGTGCCTGAGGTTTTTCAGGATAAAGCGGTACACATTGTCTGCATACAGGTTTACGCATTCATTATATTCTCTCTCCGTCATACAGGTGTTGGCAGTTGGTTACCGCAATTAGGTTGTTTTGAGTGTAATACGAAGGTGGCTAATAAAATGTTACAGAAAATAAAAAAAAGGCCACAAACCCCAATTCCCCTGGCCTGAAACCCGCCTGCGGACCCTGCCACATACCACTTTGATAACATCCGCCGGCCAAAGCCTATCGCGGATCCTTTACGAAAAACGAAGGATGTTCAGGATGGATCCGGGGTTAGGGTAAGGGATTTCCCTTAATTTTGCCCGGAATTAACCTTAACTATATGAATGAGCAATTTGTCAGCCGTATTGCCGGCGAACTGAAAGAAATTGAAAATGCCGGCCTGATCAAAAAAGAACGCATTATCAGCAGCGAACAGGGCGCCGAAATTGTAGTAAATGGCAAAACCGTGCTGAATTTTTGTGCCAACAATTACCTGGGCCTCTCCGCTAACCCTAAAGTATTGGCTGCTGCCAAAAAATACATCGACCTGCGCGGTTATGGAATGAGCAGTGTGCGTTTTATCTGTGGCACACAGGATATCCACAAGGAACTTGAAAAAAAGCTTTCCGATTTTTTAGGCACAGAAGATACCATATTATATGCTGCTGCCTTTGATGCCAATGGCGGTGTATTTGAACCATTGTTCGGGGAAGAGGACGCGATCATTTCCGATGCGCTAAACCATGCCTCGATCATTGACGGTGTCCGTTTGTGTAAAGCACAGCGCTATAGGTATGAGCATAATAATATGGAGGACCTTGAGTCTAAACTGAAAGAATCGGCTCACCTGCGCAGCCGCATAATTGTTACAGATGGAAGTTTCAGCATGGACGGCACCATTGCCCAGCTTGATACAATTTGTGACCTGGCAGATAAATACAATGCCATTGTGATGATCGATGAATGCCACAGCAGTGGCTTTTTGGGCAAGACCGGGAGAGGCACCCATGAATACCGGAATGTGATGGGACGGATCGACATCATTACCGGTACTTTGGGTAAGGCACTGGGTGGCGCCAGCGGTGGTTTCACCAGTGGCCGTAAAGAGATCATAGAAATGCTGCGCCAGCGAAGCCGCCCTTATTTATTCAGCAATACCCTGGCTCCAAGCATTGTGGGTGCTTCCATTGCAGTTTTGGATATGCTGAACGAAACAACCGAATTGAGGGATCAGCTGGAAAGCAATACGCGCTATTTCAGAACAAAGATGACCGAAGCAGGTTTTGATATCAGGCCCGGTGAACATCCTATTGTTCCCATCATGTTGTATGATGCGGTGCTGGCACAAAATTTTGCGGCCAAATTACTGGATGAAGGCATTTATGTGATCGGGTTTTTCTTCCCGGTGGTGGCAAAAGGGCAGGCCAGGATCAGGGTACAGTTAAGCGCGGCACATAGCCAGCGGCACCTGGATAAAGCAATTGAGGCATTTACCAAGATCGGAAAGGAATTGGGCGTTTTAAAAGCATAAAATGAAACGGACATGCGCAATATTGCTTTTTGTTTTATACGGTTCATTAAACCTGAATGCACAAACCGGTAAACTGAAATACAGGTCCGCAACGAGGGCTGTGGTAAGTTGTGACAGCATTTTTCCTGCCTGCTTTACCGGCAACTGGAAAGGCACATTGCAATGGATGGTGGCCGGAAAACCTGTAAAGGAATTTACCATGCGGCTTAACATTCAGCCTGCAGATACTGCCGGGCAATACAGCTGGCAGATCATTTATGGCGATGATAATAAAGACCAACGGCCGTACTTATTAAAGCCCGTGAATGAAAGCAAAGGACATTGGGTCATTGACGAGAAGGATGGGATCTTGTTAGACAGTTACGTACACGGCAACTCCATTCATGGAGCCTTTACCGTTCAGGGAAATACCATTGTAGATAATTATACAATCATTGACGGCCGCATGCATGTGGAATTTTTCAGTATTAAACTGGATGATAAAAATAGAAGTGGAAAGGGAACAACTGAGACCCCTTTTGTGGACAGTTACCGCATCAGCAGTTATCAAACGGGCATATTGCTTAAAGTCAGGTAACTTTGTTTTCAAATTAATCAAAACCCCTACCGGGATACATGTCAGAACAATCAGAAACCTTTATAGCCAAAAGCACCATAAAAGCTGCCGACCTGGAACACAGGCGCAAGATCAATTTCAATATTGGAAAATACAATGCGGTTGTTCCCAAAGGCAAAGAACAGTTTGCCGATGTACACCTGGCCAGGGAAAGGGCCAAAAATGTGAAATGGCGGGCCATTGAAACACTCGACCAGCAACTCGAGGAATTTGAACTCAACTTTACAAAACGCGGCGGCAAAGTGATCTGGGCCGAAAACAGTGAGCAGGCTATTGAGGAGATCTTAAAAATTTGTAAAGAAAAGAACTGTAAGTCGCTGGTGAAGAGCAAGAGCATGGTCACCGAAGAGATCCACCGTAATGATGCACTGGAATAGAACGGCATTGAAAGTATTGAGACCGACCTGGGTGAATATATCCAGCAGCTAGATGGCGAAGCTCCTTACCATATCGTAACACCGGCGATGCATAAAAGCAAGGAAG
>CAZBIK010000051.1:0-14546 GCA_964491955.1 uncultured Ferruginibacter sp. | reverse complement strand
CAGGCATTCACTTCTTTTGAATCCACGAGGTTAAACTCCCATTTGTAACCGTTCAGTTCGCTTGCCAAACCCTTTTGCGTATAATATTGAGTGATCGAATTTGCGATCCGGCTGCCTACCCGCCTCACCATTTCAGCATCTTTGCTCGAATTCACATTTAATACTTTATTCTGAGACAGGAAAGACTGGTACTCCGTGATGGCCTGTTGCTGCAAGGTTTCTTCACCAAATAATGCCAGTTGTTTGCGCCCGGTAATTGCATTTGTACTGCATGCAATGAAAAAAGACAGTGCTGCAATTCCAATAATAATTCTTTTCATGTTGTAGTTGTTTTTAAATACATACACAATCAATTGGCGTACCAATATATTTATTACCAATAATTATATAAATTTAATAACGTTGGCAGCACCAGGTATTTGTGCTTTAACCGTTGTTGCGGCGGTTTTTCCTTTTATCCCGGTTCTTAAAGATGGGCACCCTGCTTTCCACGCCACGCAAAATGCGCCCAATGTTCTTTTGATGGGTTACTACAACCAGGATGGCTACAAATAAAGCAAAGATCCGGTACAGGAGTTCATTTTCATTCCAGATCCACAAAACACAAATGGGTAATGCCACGGCTGCCAGGATGGAACTTAAGGAAACATACCGTGTAAGGAAAAGTACAAGCACAAAAATACCAATGCAGCTTATAGCGATCACCGGTTGAATGGCCAATACCATACCCAGTAAGGTGGCAACACCTTTACCTCCCTTGAAACCGGCAAATACCGGGAAAACGTGGCCAATAACTGCCGCAACGCCCAGGCCAAGCATCAGGTTGGTTCTTTCCAGGTCATTGTTAATGTAAAAAGGAAGAAAATTATACAGCATCACTGCAGCCATTCCTTTTAAAATATCAAATACCATCACCATGGTACCATACCGGGAGCCCAGAACCCTGAAAGTATTGGTGGCTCCCATATTTCCGCTGCCATAGTCCCTGATATCAATACCGAAAAAACGCCTGCTGATTATTAAAGCTGTTGGAATAGAGCCAATCAAATAGGATAAAATGATGAGAGCAAGTTCTTTCATTTGTTTCTTTAGCTTGAGTTGAAGAGTGCAAAAATAACAAAAAACTGCCTTTTACCGGCCAATAAACGTGGTTAATATTATTATTTGCGGATAAAACCTTTAAAAATGTATTAATCCGGATTTTTGATACCTAAAACGATCAATTCATTTGAGCCAACATACATATCCAATCACCTTTTTGTACCGTTTTATGGTATTGCCAGCCACTGGCGGCCAGGGATTGCATCATATTTACCTCGTCAGCTTTCATTATTCCGCTTAGTAAAAGGTGCGTTCCAGTTTTACTAACGGCTTTAAGGGCCGGCAAATTATGCAGGATCACGTTTAAATTTATATTGGCGAGGATGACATCATATATTTCCCCGGTATCAATGGTTTCGGCTTTGACCAGGTTTATTTTTGTGCATTGGTTTGCTGCAGCGTTTTCAAGCGAGTTTTCAATACTCCATACATCGTTATCAATGGCATCAATTTTTGAAGCGCCCATTTTTTCGGCTAAAATGGCCAGTAAGGCTGTGCCGGTGCCAAAATCGAGTAGCCGTTTACCGGTAAGTTCAAGGTCTTTCATCTGCTCAACCATCATAAACGTGGTGGCATGATGCCCTGTGCCAAAACTCATTTTTGGGGTGATGATTATTTCGTGCTGCACAGTATGAATAGGTTTGTGAAAACCGGCCCTGATGGCCGCAAAATCATGTATGATGACCGGTTCAAAACTTTCCTCCCAACGGGCATTCCAGTTTTGCTTTGGTATCACAGATATGGTATATTCTACAGGTATTAACCGGAGTGCCTGTTGCAGGCTGCTTTCTGAAAAACCTTCTTCCCGGATGTAAGCATAAAGTGAATTTTCAGTTTCTTCAAAACTTTCAAACCCCGCTTCCGACAATAAAGCAACCAGTATTTCGATTTGGGATCCGTGTATTGCCTTAAATTCAACCTGCAGGTAATTCATGAACTCAAAAATATAAATGAAACAAAAAACCGTTCCGCCTTTGGCGGAACGGTACTAGATATTTATCCGGTTAACCGGGTCAGTCTTTATGGTTTAGGCTGTGCTTCGGGCTTTGGCATCAGTGCTTTACGGCTCAGTTTGAACTTGCCTGTTTTTTGATCAACATCCAGCAGTTTCACTTTTACTTTATCACCTTCCTTAAAGATGCCATCCATGCTTTCCAAACGCTTCCAGCTTATTTCGCTGATATGCAATAAACCTTCTTTCTTCGGCAGGAACTCCACAAAAGCACCAAATTCCTTGATACTCTTCACCGTTCCTTCGTAGGTATCGCCTACAACGGGTACGGCTACCAGCCCATTGATCCATGCCAATGCCCTTTCCAGGCTTGCTTTTTCCTTGGAGAAAATACTTACTTCTCCCCTGTTGTCCACTTCTTCAATATTGATGGTAGCGCCGGTTTCACGCTGAATTTCCTGTATTACTTTACCGCCCGGCCCGATCACCGCACCAATGTATTCCTTGTCGATGATGATCTTCACCATCCGTGGTGCATGCGGTTTCACTTCTGCCCTGGCAGCCGGCATGCAGGCATACATGGCTTCCAGGATGTGCATGCGGCCTTTTTTAGCCTGGGCAAGCGCCTGGCGCATTACATCCATACTTAGACCGTCCACTTTTATATCCATTTGCACACCGCAAATACCGTCACGTGTACCCGTAACTTTAAAATCCATATCACCCAAATGATCTTCATCACCCAGGATATCTGTTAAGATCGCAAAATCATCCCCTTTTTTGATCAGTCCCATAGCCACCCCACTCACATGCTTTGCCATCGGCACGCCGGCATCCATCAGCGCCAGTGAACCGGCACAAACGGTAGCCATTGAAGAAGAACCGTTGCTTTCCAGGATATCACTTACAACCCTAACGGTATAAGGATAATCGCTGCCCGGCATCATTTTCTTCAATGAACGCATGGCCAAATTACCATGACCCACTTCCCTGCGGCCTACACCACGCATCATTTTAACCTCACCGGTTGAGAAGGGCGGAAAATTATAGTGTAAAAAGAAGTTGGTATAATCAGATTTGTTGGCTGTCTCCATCAATAATTCATCTAAAGGTGTACCTAAAGTAACTGTTGTAAGTGACTGGGTTTCACCTCTTGTAAACAATGCAGAACCATGAGGAGTTGGTAAATTATCGATCTCCATTTCCAACTGGCGGATGTCTTCAGTACCCCTTCCGTCCAAACGCTTTCTTTCATTCAGGATCATATCACGAACTACGTAATATTGCAGTTCCCCGGTATAATGGCCAATCAGTGCTTTGTCTTCATCCGGCAATTCTTCGCCTAAAAAATCAACCACTTCCTGGTGCAAAACTTTAAAAGCCTCGCTTCTTTCATGCTTTGCTGATGCAGCAGCAGCAATGGCATACATTTTATCTTTTGCAAAAGCCGTGATCTTCTCATTCAGCTCTTCATTGCGGTAAGGTTTTGGATAATCCCTTTTGGCAGTAATGCCAACCAGGTCTCTTAATTCCTGTTGTGCTTTTACCTGCAGGCGAATGGCATCATGTCCTGCTTCAATGGCTTTTACCAGGTCTTCTTCCTGGCACTCATTGCTTTCGCCTTCCACCATCATAATGTTCTTGTCTGTTGCAGCAATGATGAATTCAAAATCAGAAGTTGCCAGCTGGCTGCGTGACGGATTGATGATCATTTCACCATTAACCCTTCCGATACGCACTTCCGAAATGATCTCCTGGATGGGAATGTCAGAAACTGCCAGTGCTGCAGATGCAGCCAAACAGGCGAGTGAATCCGGCATCACTTCATCATCGGAGGAAATGAGGGTTATTAAAACCTGCACTTCGCATAAATAATCTTCCGGGAACAAAGGCCTGAGGGCCCTGTCTATTAATCTTGAAGTAAGAATTTCGTAATCATTTAAACGGGCCTCCCGTTTAAAGAAAGAACCGGGGATACGCCCGGCAGAACCGAATTTTTCCTGGTAATCAACCGATAAAGGAAAAAATCCCTGTCCGGGTTTGGGTTCTTTATTGGCAACAACGGTTGCCAGTATGATACAATTGCCCTGGCGCACGGTAACTGCCCCATCTGCCTGGCGGGCCATTTTGCCTGTTTCGATGGTAACCATGCGGCCTCCACCTATATCAAACGTAACTGATTTTGGGTTGAATAATGACATAAAGTTGATTTATGATTGCAGATAAGTGATCTTAGTTTTTTGTAAAATCCTATCTCCGGTGATTAAATACTGTAAAAAGAATAATTCCCAACTGAAAAAATGGTTGGGAATTAATTATTACATAGTTGGAAAGTTTATTTACGTAAACCTAATTTCTCGATCAATGCCCTGTAACCGGTCAGGTCGTGCTTGCTGAGATAGGTCAATAACCGCTTACGCTGGCCTACCATCATCATTAAGCCTCTTTGTGAAGAGAAATCCTTTTTGTTGATCTTGAGGTGGTTTGAAATGTGGTTGATCCGCTCAGTTAATAAGGCGATCTGGCCCTCAATGGAACCTGTGTTGGTAGCTTTTGCTCCAAAATTGGTGAAAATGTCTGCTTTTTTTTCGATTGTTAAATACGGCATCTTTGTTTTTTTAATAACGTCTTTGTTATGTTTCTTTTTAAATTGGATGCAAAAGTACGTAGAAATATTGATTTTTAAGAGGTATATTAAGGATTTTTTTTGAATATTGCCAAGATATGAATACATCATTTGCCATAATAGGTTGCGGCCGGATCGCAGAACGACATGCCGGGCAGATGACCCGGTACGGAAACCTGTTGGCCGTATGTGATATTGTACCCGAAAAAGCGAATGCCATGGCTGCCCGTTACCAGGCCAAAGCGTATTATTCCGTTGAAGATATGCTTGCCAGTGAAACCGGGTTACAGGTAGTAAGCATATGTACACCCAACGGGCTGCATGCAACACATGCCATACAAGTACTGGAAGCCGGTATCCATGTACTGTGTGAAAAACCCCTGTGCATACAAGTTGAAGATGGCCTTAAAATGATCAATTCAGCTAAAAATGCCCATAAAAAACTATTTGTTGTTAAACAGAACCGCTACAACCCCCCGGTTGTTTTTTTAAGGGAACTCATCCGTACCAAAAAACTGGGCGCCATTTTCAGTTTCCAGCTGAACTGTTTCTGGAACCGGCCCCCGGAGTATTTTACCGGCTGGAAAGGTACAAAAGAGCTTGACGGGGGCACCCTCTATACCCAGTTCAGCCACTTTATAGACCTGCTTTACTGGCTCCTTGGAGATGTTTCAAAAGTGACGGCTACCCGTAAAAATTTTGCACACCCGGGATTGGGATTTGAAGATGCAGGAATTGCAATCATTGAAATGGAAAACGGGGCCATCGGAACTTTAAATTACACGGTGAACAGTTTTGAAAAAAATATGGAGGGCTCTTTTACCGTTTTTGCCGAAAACGGAACAGTAAAGATCGGGGGACAATACCTGAATGAACTGGAATATTGCAGTGTTGCAGGTATCCCCAAACCCGAATTGCCTGAGGGAAATCCTGCCAATGCCTATGGCTTTTATACCGGCAGCATGAGCAATCATGACAAGGTATATGAAAACCTGATGCAGGCTCTTGAAAATGAAACACATGAATTTGCCAGTGCGGAAGATGGACTGAAAACAGTTGAAATCATTCAGAAAATTTATGGGCAATTATAATTCTAAATGGTCCTGGTTTTGAATAAATCCATAATTTTTACGGTAACAACAGATCTCTGCTACGACCAGCGTATGATCCGCATCTGTACTTCAATGGCCAATGCAGGATATAATGTATTGCTGGTTGGCAGAAAATTAAATTCATCAATACCCCTTATTGATCAGCCTTTCAGGCAAAAAAGGATTCGCTGCTTTTTTGAAAAGGGCAAACTGTTTTATGCAGAATACAATACCCGCCTGTTCCTTTACCTGCTTTTTAAAAAGATGGATTGCATTTGTGCCATTGACCTGGATACCATTCTCCCGGTTTATTTCATCTCCCGCATAAAAAAAGCAAAACGGGTATATGATGCCCATGAACTGTTCTGCGAAATGAAGGAGATCGTTACCAGGCCCGGCATTTACAGGATCTGGAAAAAAATTGAACGCTACACTGTACCAAGATTTGTGCATGGGTATACTGTAAATGAACCCATTGCCAACGAATTCAATAAAATGTACGGCGTGTATTATGAAGTGATCAGGAATATGGCATTGCTGAAGGATCTGCCTGTTGCTGAAAAAAAAGAACGTTTCATCCTGTACCAGGGAGCGGTAAATGAAGGCCGGTGTTTTGAAACACTGATACCCGCTTTTAAAAACATCAACTGCAAACTGGTCATTTGTGGTGATGGCAATTTTATGCAGCAGGCGAAACAACTTGTACAGTCACATTCCCTGGGGGATAAAGTGATCTTTAAAGGCAAAATGCTGCCGACGGAATTAGCCGTCATTACCCAACAGGCATATATTGGCATTACCCTGTTTGAGAATAAAGGGTTAAGCAACTATTATTCGCTGGCCAACCGTTTTTTTGATTACCTGCATGCCGGCATTCCGCAGCTTTGTGTAAATTTCCCGGTTTATGCGGATATCAACAGTCAATTACCGGTTGCCGTGCTGGTAGATGATACCGGTTCCACAAATTTGTCGGCCCAACTGAACAATTTACTGGCCAATGAGGTTTTGTATAAAGCATTGCAGCAAAACTGCTTAACCGTGAGAAAAAATCTAAACTGGCAGCAGGAAGAAAAAAAACTGCTCTCTTTTTATATTGAACTTTTTAAATGCTGAAAAAAGGAGTTGCAGTTATAACCCGGCACAATACGACGATAACCTGTCCAGCGTTTAAGCTGCAAAAATAAAAATGGAAGAAAAACATCTACATATTGTTACCCACGATGTGCCCTGGCCTGCAGATTACGGCGGCGTGATTGACCCCCTGTATACCCTGAAGGCATTACATGCAGTGGGTATTCATATCCACCTGCATTGTTTTACAAAGGGGCGTTTGCCCCAGGCTGAACTTGAAAAATACTGTACCCGTGTTTTTTATTATCCCCGGAATAAAAACAGCAGCAGTTTTTCCCTGCATACACCATTGATCGTAAACAGCCGGGTTCATGCAGACCTGTTATCCAACCTTCAAAAAGACAATTACCCGGTTTTACTGGAAGGCATACACTGCTCATATTATTTAAACAATGGCCAGCTTAAAAACCGTAAAGTTGTACTGCGTTTGTTCAACACCGAATATAAATACTACAGGCAGCTGGCAGCCTGTGAATCAAACCTGTTCAGGAAGATCTATTTCCTGAATGAAAGCAGGTTACTGAAAAAATATGAACAGGAAATTGCCCAAAAAGCCACCATACTGGCTTTAAGCGATCAAGATGTAAGGATCTACAGGGAAGAGTTCGGGGCAGATCATATCGCTTTTCTGCCTGCATTTTTACCGTACAGCATGGCAGCAGGTAAAACCGGTAATGGCAATTATTGCCTGTACCATGGCAACCTGGCCATCAATGAAAATGAAGAGGCTGCAACCTGGTTATTGCAGCATGTATTCAACAAAGTGGAACTGCCATTTGTAATTGCAGGTAAAAACCCTTCCAAAAAACTGGAACGCCTGGCACACCGCCGGCAGCATACCTGCCTTGTGGCAAACCCAAGCGATAAAGAAATGCTGGATATGATCGGCAAAGCGCATGTACATGTGCTGCCATCTTTCAACAATACAGGTATAAAATTAAAATTACTGAATGCGGTGTTTAACGGAAGGCACTGCCTGGTAAATAAAGCGGGCGTTGAAGGCTCAGGATTGGAAACGCTGTGCCATATTGCAGAAGATGCCCTTTCATTTCAGCAAAAGATCCGGGAATTGTACCAACAGCCATTTACAACAGAAGACCTGGAAAAACGGCAGGGCCTGCTGCTCAACACCTATAATAATGAAAAGAATGCCAGGGAACTTATGACATTTCTATGGTAGCATTGTCCCACACTTTTCCCATTTCTGTTTTGATGGTACGTGCCGGGAATTTCCTGATCACCATATAATCATGCGTGGCCATGATGATGGTGGTGTTGTAGTCTTTGCAGATATGAAAAAGCAACTGCATGATCTCATCACTCGTCTCGGGGTCGAGGTTACCGGTAGGCTCATCAGCCAGGATCAGTTTGGGAGAGTTCAGTAAAGCCCTGGCCACATCCATACGTTGCTGTTCGCCGCCACTCAGTTCAAAAGGCATTTTAAAACCTTTGGTCTTTAGTCCCACTTTATCCAGCACATCGGCTATTTTTTCATCCATCAGTTTCTCGTCTTTCCATCCGGTGGCTCTCAAAACAAATTTCATATTCTCATTCACGTTCCTGTCGGTAAGCAATTGAAAATCCTGGAAAACCACACCCAGGTTACGGCGCAGGAAAGGAACCGTTTTCCAGGTCAATGCCTTCAGGTCGTGGCCTACAACCCAACCCTCGCCTTCCCTTAACTGCAGGTCGCCATACATGGTTTTTAACAGGCTGCTTTTACCGGTACCGGTCTTTCCCACCAGGTACACAAATTCACCCTTATCTACCGAAATGTTCACATCGCTTAAGATCAGGCTGTCGCTTTGGTAAATATTTACATTCCTTAATTCAACTATTGATTGAGACATGTAGGTTTTTTGGTTTTGTATTTATCCTTTTTGTTTTTGCTGTGATGGCTATGAATGCAAATTTAACTGTAACTGTTTCAGTATTAAAAAATAATTTACTGAGCTTATGTTAAATATTAAATTTAATATTTTATCTCCCCGTCCTTCAACCTGATCACCAATTCCTTTTTATCACTCTCCTCCACCCTGCCGATAACCTGGGCTGCAATGCCAAATTCACTGGCTGCTGCGATCATGAGATCAGCATCAGCAGCATCACAATAAATTTCCAGCCGGCAACCCATGTTAAACACTTCATACATTTCCTTATTATTGCTCCCGCTGTTTTGCTTGATGATGTTGAAGATCTCCGGGGGTTCAAATAAATTGTCCTTAATTATTTTCAGGTGCCTTGACGGCTTTGAGCCGTCTGACACCAACTCGGGCAGATATTTCATACACTTGGTTTGCCCTCCGCCGCTGCAATGGATAAGGCCGTGTATTTTATCAAAATGCTTTTCCAGTAACCCTTTCATTACCGGGGCGTAGGTTCGGGTTGGGCTCAAAATGAGTTGGCCGATTGTAGTTGCAAATTGTTCGTTGTTCGTTGACCGTTGTTCGTTGACCGTTATTCGTTGTTCTGGTGCAGCAGTTTGCTCTTTTTCGATCAACGAACAACGGTCAACGGTTAACTTATCACTCAACCGGTGTTTTCCAATATAAACAATTTCGTCATCCAGCCCGGTATCATAACTTTCTTTATAGTTTTCAGCATAAAATTTACCCAGTACATCATGCCGGGCGCTGGTAAGGCCGTTGCTGCCAATACCGCTGTTGTAGGTTGTTTCGTAGGTTGATTGCCCGAAACTTGCATAACCCACGATCACATCACCTGCCTGAATTTTTTCATTGCTGATGATCTTATTCTTCGGCCAGCGGCTGGTCATGGTGCCGTTTACGGCAATGGTTCGCACCACATCGCCCACATCTGCCGTTTCGCCACCCAGGTAATGAATATTTACCCCAAAATTTTTTAACTGGTCAAATAATTCCTGGGAGCCCGTAATGATCTGTTCAAGCACTTCTCCGGGTATAAGATTTTTATTCCGGTCGATGGTACTGTTAAAAACGATATTATCATATACACCTACACAAAGCAGGTCATCGAGGTTCATCACAATGGCATCCTGTGCAATGCCTTTCCAGACAGAGATATCACCTGTTTCCTTCCAGTACAGGTATGCCAGTATGCTTTTGGTACCTGCCCCGTCGGCATGCATGATGTTTACAAAAACTTCGTCGCCACCCAGGAAATCGGGATAAATTTTACAGAATGCATGGGGAACTATACCCTGGTTAAGGTTTTTAACAGCAGCATGCACTTCTTCTTTTTGGGCAGAAACGCCACGTTTGGAATATAAAGACATTAACAATGAAAAATTAAGAATTAAAAATAATCCTCCTTCGCTAAAGTTACGGAGGATAAAGCCGCAAATTACAAAGCAATTATCCATTATCCGTTATAAAATTATCAATTAGATTTGCACTTTTAAATTATGCAGATACATCGTGATATTAATAAACTGCCCGTTTTTAGAAATGCGGTCATCACCATCGGCACTTTCGACGGGGTACACCTGGGCCACCGCCAGATCATTGATAACCTGGTAACAGAAGCAGCCAATGCCGGCGGAGAATCAGTGATCATCACCTTTCATCCGCATCCGCGTAAAGTGGTTTCGTCTGTGATCACCGGGGTAAGGCTCATCAATACTTTGGACGAAAGGATCGAATTGCTTGAAAAGACCGGGATCGATCACCTCGTGATCGTTCCATTCACCGATTTTTTTGCCAACCAGGCCGCCGAAGCATATATCCGCGATTTTTTAGTGGCCAATTTTAAACCACATACCATCATCATTGGTTACGACCATCGTTTTGGCAGGGACCGGCTTGGCGATTATAAGATGATGGAAGAAAAAGCAACACTGTACAATTACAGGCTTAAAGAAATACCTGAGCGTATTCTTCATGCCATTAAAGTAAGCAGTACCAATATCCGCAATGCGATACTGCTCGGTAAAATTGATGAAGCCAACGAATTCCTCGGTTATGATTTCTTTTTTGAAGGGGAGGTATTTCATGGCAATAAGATCGGCCGGGAGATCGGTTACCCCACTGCCAATTTAAAAAGCACCGATGAAGAAAAGATCGCACTGGGTGATGGCATTTATGCAGTGTATGTAAAACTGGATGGCCAAATGTATAAAGGCATGATGAGCATTGGTTTCAGGCCAACCGTTGATGGAAAACTGCGGGTCACCGAAGTAAATCTTTTTGATTTCAACAGGGATATTTACGGACGGCAGATCAGGGTCATCGTAAAAAAATATTTACGGGCTGAGGTCAAATTCAATAACCTGGAGGAGTTAACACAGCAATTGCACAGGGATAAGGAAGATAGCCTGGCGTGTTTACCGTAGGAATTCGCCTGTGGCGAATTCTTGTGGTGCCGGTTCCCGCCGCAGGCGGGGAACCCACCACCAAGCGAGGCACCCGCCACAAGGCGAATACCTACGCGATCATTTTCACCACCATCTCTTTCATCAGTGAAGCATCAGAAGTACCGGTATCTCCTACCCCCACCCCCTTTAAATTGTAGTGATGCAGCAATAAGAGGATCCTTTCAATCCCATCATATCCATAATTGTTGATGGTTAGCAGGGCACTTTTTACAGCGGTACTGTTGTTATAAAAATACGGTCTGAGGGCAGCTTCGCTTTGGTCCTTCATCCCGAACACGGTATATATTTTACTGAAGCTGGAATATAAGGCGGGCAGCACCATTTGGATCGGGCCTGCCTTAGGGTTCCCTTCATAATATTGAATAATTTTAATGGCCCGGGCCAGGTCTTTTTTGGCAATGGCAGCCTGCAATTCAAATACATTGTATTCCTTGCTGATACCGATATAATTTTCAATATCATCTTCCGTGATGTCTTTCCTGCCTTTTAAATTCAGGGCCAGTTTTTCAATTTCATTGATGATCCGGTTCAGGTCATTCCCGATATGCTCTTCCAGCAGGCTGATGGCTTTTGCATTTATTTTATAACCCTGCGACCGCACATATTCGCCGATCCATTCCTGTAACTTATAATCTTTTATTTTTTCTGATGTAAAGATCTCGGCTGATTTTTTCAGCTGTTTATACAGTTTTCCCCGTTTATCCAGCGTTTTCCCTTTGTGCCCAACCACAAAAATGGTTGAGCTTAACGGGTTCTCCACATAACTTTCCAGCTTTTCAATATCTTTCATCTGCTGGGCCTCTTTTAATAAAACCACCTGCTTTTCGGCAAACATGGGGTAACGGGTACAGGCATTGATCACCGCTGCCCAGTCGGCATCCTTTCCATAAAACACGGTTAAATTGAAACCTGCTTCTGCCTCATTCAGGATATGATGCTCGGCATGTTCCATGACCAGGTCAATATAATAATCCTCCTCACCTTCCAGCCAGTAAATATTTTTGAACTGCTGTTTTTTCCATTCACTGATTATTTTTTCTGCACTCATGGACCAAAGATAATAATAAGCACATTGCGGTACCGGGCTTACTCATTTTAAATAGCATAAATTCACGGATCAATTGTTAAGCTTTATAACCATTTTAACAGTGCAATAACGGTGTGTTTATTTCGTTTTTTAAAGTATGGTTACCTTTGGTATGATTTTGGAAACAAAGAAATCAGTTTAAATCTTAATTTGTAGTAAACTTTTATTGCTTTGGCATGTTACAGCAAAAGCATGAAAAAACCGGCAACATGAATTTTGAAAATTTTCCCGGCAGGGAAAGTCATACAGAAACCGTAATCCCGAAAACGGTTAATAAGTGGCAAAATTACCTGACCGCAGGCCTGGTGATCGCTTTGCTGGGCACCTGGGCATATATTATCTGGGATAAAAGCAATACAAAAGAAACCATTCAGCAAAAGGACATCGTTATAGCCAATACAACTTCATTGAAAGACCAGTTGCAAAAGGAACTGGAAGATGCTACCATGCGGTACGACAATATTAAATCAAGCAGTGCCAGCATGGTAAAAAGCAAAGACAGTACCATTGTGCGCAGGGACCGTGAAATTGCAGAAAAAAGAAACCGGATCCAGGCATTGTTGTCAAAAGTAGATGCCACGCAGCAGGAACTTGTTGAAGCCCGTGGGCTGATCAATTCATTACAGGGAGACATAACGGTTTATAAGACCCAGGTTGAAACATTGCAGGGTGAAAAGTTGGTTTTGATACAGGAAAAAAACCAGGTTACCCAGCAACTCGGCAATATGCTGAAGAATTTTGATTCGGCAACCATGGTCATTCAGCAAAAAGAAGCGGTGATCGATGTGGCATCAACCCTGCACGCTTCCAATTTCTCCATCAAAGGCATCAATGAAAAAAGCAGTGGCAAAGAAGCTGAAACAACCGTAGCCAAAAGGGTTGATAAACTCCGTATATCTTTTGATATTGAAGAGAACCGTGTTGCCCAATCCGGTTTGAAGAATATATATGTGTGCATTACCGGGCCCAACGGGAAACCGTTGTCGGCAGAAGCTTTGGGATCCGGTAAATTCAATACCAGGGACGGGGAATTAAAATTTTATACGCAAAAAATCGATGTGATCTATACCCAGGGCCAGCGCCAGACCGTAAGTATTGACTGGAAACAGAATACTGATTTTGAAACCGGCGATTATAAAATAGAGGTCTTTAACAACGGGTTTAAAATCGGCGAAGGTATCCGGAGTTTGAAAAAGGGAGGATTGTTCAGCTAAAAAAATCACCGTGAATTATTTTACGGGTCTGACGGATCAAAACCGTCCTGACCCGTTAAAAAATTGCACGGATCGATGCCCTTCCGATATGTATGGTACGGGTTGATCCGGGTTTCCGGCCCTCATATTGAATGCTGATCTCTATATTACCACCCAGCCGTTTTGTATATTCCACATTCCATAAATAATTTTTCCCGGGCAACAATCCATCCAGTAAAATATAACCCACGGTGGTATTGGCCGAGCCGGTATAGCCTTTATAGGTAATTTGATTCAGCGAAAGCCTGGCATTGAGTGTGCTGCTCGAAAGAATATTATACCGCACATCAGCCGTTAACACATGATTGGTTGCTTCCTCCATCGAATCAATGGTATTTCTTTTTTTTGCGTATGCATAGGTCAGGCCCGCCCTGAAATTGGTTTTATGAACATACGCAACCGAAGGCTCGATGATATTTTGCAACACCAGGTAATTGCGGTTATCAAATTTTGGCCCGGTGGTATTCAATACATTTTTTATTTGCCGGTACCCCAATGTGGTCACAAAATTCCGGTTAATATTCCACCGCAGTTTTCCGGAAAGGTTGCGCAGCCGCCGGCTTTCAAAACCATAACTCAATAAGGATTTGCTGTTGTTGAGGCTGTGCGTTATATCAAACCCCCATTTGATATTGCTGCGGTTAAAGAACAGGGTATTTGATAAAAAAGAAGTTAACGTAATTAATGTAGTATCTACCAGTTTACTGGTGAACGGGTTATACTGGAATGTACCGGTGCTGATATCTTTTTTATTGATCTGTAAAGCAGAACTGGTGCTGGACCGCGAGAGTATTTTTTTGAGCCCGGTCGCTGACGGGCTGATAACGGATTTGGGGTTTAATGAAATACTGTAATTGAACTGCACATAATTCGCCTTTACATACTGGTTACTGGGGGTAAATACCCTGATGTATTTTTTTTGATCCTGGAAAATGGCGATCTCAAATTCAT
>CAZBIK010000050.1:0-14746 GCA_964491955.1 uncultured Ferruginibacter sp. | reverse complement strand
GACGTTTTACACCACAGGGGGTGTTTATGGGTGTACGGTGCCCATTCCCGAGGGCAGTGGAATCCACGGCAACATTGTAATTCCTTTTTTTTTGGGGGAACATGCCCGACCTGCCTACCGCCACATTTCCCAGACCGGCTGTATCCGTTTCCATTGAACCAACACCCAGTGCAGTATTCTGGCTGCTCACCTTGCTGGCACGCAGCGAACGCCATCCTATGGCCACATTGGTACTACCGGCACTGTCATTCTGCATGGTTTCGTAACCAATCGCTACATTGTAATCACCGGTCCTGTGGTTTTGAAGTGAATAAGCACCCAATGCCGAATTGGCACTTCCATTTCTGGCATTCACCATGCTAAAGTACCCTATTGCTGTATTTACGGTACCTGTTGTATCATTTCTATAGGCCTGCTGGCCGATGGCTACGTTTCCACCACCGGCTTTATTAAACTGGCCTGCAGCCGCTCCGATATACACATTTTGCGTGGTTGTATTGCCAACCTGTGATTGCCCGGTTAAAATACCGATGTTTACACTGTTGTCCCCGGTTGTATATCTTCCTGCACTGTTGCCAATATTAACGCCCGAATTACTGTTGATAACTAATGTGCCTGCATTGGCCCCTATATTAACATAACCAATTGCCGTATCATTACCTGCATTGGTTCCAAAAAAAACATTGTTTCGGGCATTATCGATCCTTCCTGCTTTTAAATTGTTTTGCCTGAAAATCAATGGTACATTATCCAGATTACCAAAGAAACTGCTGCTGTCAACAAGCCCGGTATTGCCGGTGGTTTTCCAGGCAATGGTATCCGTGGCAAAACCACTGGCATTGATGTAGATCCATTGGGCAGCCGGCAGGCTGTAATAATGAAAACCAATACTGTCGGGCCCGGTTTGATAAACCAGCAAGGCATTGGCCGGTGCGGCAATGGCATTTTTTGCTGTTTTGTCCATCCTGGGGATCAGCATACCTTTCAGGGTGCTGGAAACATCCAGTATGGCGCTGCCATCGGCCGGGTTGCCGGAATTGTTTACACTTAAAGATTGTGATCCTGCAGTTTGCAGTACGGTAACGGCAACAAGCAATGCAATTACCGGGCGTAAAAATTTTGTCATCTTGAATGTGTTAAGAGTAAATGGTGAACAGTCATTTTTTCAAAATCATAAGTAGGCTTTTCCAGGATTGGATCAGGGGAGTTACCAGGGACAGGTAAAATAATAAAAAATATTGATTCTAAATTGATTTTGGACATTAAAAATTTACGCACATGCCCGGGATGCCATGCGCATTTCAATCAACCGGGCTGTAATGCATGAGCAAGGTTTATACAGGCATGTATTTTTTTCTGGATATAAAAAAACTTCCCGGTATGGGAAGTTTTTTATTACAGAACTCAGATAATATTACTGTTCAACAACCGGCTTTGCCAATTGCGGCCCGGCTGGTTTCGTTTTTGTTTCTTTTGTAACCGGAGCTGCTGCATCAGAAGGGGCTACAGGTACAAGTTGAGGCTTCCTGTTTTCTGCATCATGTTTTTGTGGAGTTGGGTGTACCAGTTTACCGGTCTCAATGGTTTTATAATTGTTGCCGGGAACAACTGTACCCTGCTGTTCTGCAGACTGGTCGATCTGTTTTTTTGGTGTAGCAGGAATTGCAGCTTCCGGTGCATTTCCGGGAACAGCCTTTTTATTACCGGGCTCCTGTTGCGCAGAGGCAACGGAACTGATAAACAAAACCGCGGATAGGGCCAGGAGCCTGTTTATTTTAATTTTCATCATGACTTTTTCTTTTTATTGTTTCACAAAACGGTAAGTTTCCTTACTGCCGTCCTGTTTAATGATCTGTACAAAGTAAGTACCGCCGGCCAATGGCTGAACATTTAAAATGACCATGTTCGCCTGCGGCTTCATGGATGCAATGAACTTGCCATCGGCACCAAATACCTGCAATACAGTTTGATTAACATATGTTGTTGGCAACTGGATATTCAGCACGGTTGATGCCGGTACCGGGAAGATCTTCACCTGCTCAAGTCCTTTATCAAATTTAACAGCCCTTACCGGTGAATAGAAGAAACTGCCCGATTGATCGATCACTTTCAGGCGGTAATAATTCCAGCCGGTTGCAGGGTTATGATCAAAATCGGCATAGGCCGATTGCTGCATCTGACGTGAGATCACGGTGCCCAGGTAGGTGAAGCTGGTTGCATTCAACGATTTTTCCAGTTCATACCGGACGGTTTCCTGTTCGTTGGCCACTTCCCAGTTCAGGCGCACTTTGCTACCATCGGCAATGGCGGTGAAATAAAGCAGCCTGGCCGGCAATGCATTGTATTTGCTATAGGAACCGAGTGTAAACCTGCGTTCATCAAAAGTATAATTGTTGGATGCGGCATTGGAGGTAACAAAGCCAAACAGGCTGTCAGCCCCGATCGCACGCCCGGTGGCCCAGCTGCCAGGAACTTCCCACCTGAAACCCACATTGTCGATATATTGTGTCACGAGTAAACTGTCCCTGATGGCTGCACTGGTACTCACATAACTGGCACCCCTCCACGAAAGGCTCAGCATGGCATCGTCATTGGTACTGGACTGGTTGTCACTGGTGATCTCCCAATACTCCACCTGGCTGAGGTGGTCAATGGGCGGGTTCAGGATATTGGTATGGTCAAATGGTAAGGCATAAGTGTATTCTGCCGTCCAGGTAGCGGTTGTGTTGTTTACTTTTGCGAGCTTGATGGGTGCATATAAAGTATCCGTTTTGCCAACCGGGAACAGGTAATGTATGGCAGGGTTGGGGGTTGCAGAACCGATCACATTACCCGTGCGGCTGAGCCTGCCGTTCACCCAGCTCCGGGTAAAACTGCTGGTAGAGGCAATGGCATTGATGGCCGGGTTAGAAACCCAGAGGCTGTCGTTGCCATAACCGGTTTCGGTGTACACAAAACCGGTATCGAGGTGCAGGTTATTCCTGATCTCACAGGAAGAGAGCAGGGTATCGCCGCCGGTATTGCGCAGTGTAAAATTATAGAAACGGGTTTTGCCGAAAAAACTCTGCCGGTTGGTACCCAGGAAAAATAGGTGGCCGGGGCTTGTGGCTTCCAGTCCGCCCAGGGGGGTGGAATCGAGCCAGCCTTCAATGGGCGTGGCCGTGGTCTTGTACAAGTAAATGGAATCGCCATTGCTTTTCCAGTTGCTGGTACCGGTAAAGGAAATGCCCCCGCCGGTCATCACCAGCCTGGTGCCGGGTGTTGTTACCAATTGTACATCGGTTGCCCTTACCAGTTGCTGGCTGTAGCTTTTAAAGGCAAACATTGAAATTGCGATGAATCCAAGTTTTTTTAACAGCATAATGAACTGTTTAAATAATGATTAAAACGGTTTTGCCGGTATTGGATCAAAAGATGCGTCAATTTACATCAAAATTCTGTTTCCGCATATCCCCATTATTAGTTATTTATTAAACGGCGGCAACTGTTTAATAAACGGTAATTACTGCTTTTTTTCCAGTTTCTCAACGCGAAGCAACAGTTCATCTATGGCTTTTTGCTGTTTATTGATGATCTGCTGCTGTTCCTGGATCGCCTTTATGGATAATACCGAGAAGCTGTTATAATCCATGGAATAATATTCTTTCCCATTCTTGTCTGTATTGACATAAACGGCTTCCGGAAAAATTTTCAGCACATCCTGGGCCATAAAACCAACCATCAGGTGATCTGTTGATTTATTATCCAGGTAATGATATTTATACGGGGTTAAGGCATTTACAACATCGAGCCCGTAATTAAACCCGGTGATGTCTTTCTTTAACCTTTGGTCACTGGTTGCTGTATAAACCCCGGTAGCATTGTTCCAGTTACCCCTGCTATTTCCATTAAAATACATATACAGGTTATTGTCGGCTGATCCTACCCAATAGGTCCACCTGTTACCGGTTGCCGAACTATATAATCCAAAAATATCATCACCGCTGCTAATATTTTGTACCTGGAAAGTACCGGTAAATGCACCGGGGGCCGGAACCCGGTTAACCCCGATATAACCGAGATTATCTAATATCATCCTGTTGGTATTACCACCTGATCTCAATTGCAATGAATTATTGGCTGCAAAAACCACCCCGCTCCGGATGCCACTTGGGTTTAAACTTAAAATACCTGTTTCATTTGCTGTTGGGTGTGCAAACTCCATATAGGTGTTGATATTATCTTCCATAATGATACCGGGACTGATATAAGCAGCAACGCCACTGGCTGCATTACGCCTTACATGCAACCTGGCAGATGGCGCCGTGGTACCGATGCCTACACTGGTTGTTGCCACAGCTCCATTGATACCATTGATACTTCCCAGCACCATGCTGTTACTTTGAGATACCAGGGCCCTGTATCCTATGGCAGCAGCATTTGTTAAGCCTGTGAGCGAAAAATTACTGAAATAACCCAATGCCGTATTATTTGTTCCGGTTACATTATTCTGCCCTGCATAGGTACCCAACCCGGTATTGTTACTGCCCGTTGTATTGGAAAGGGCATAAAAGCCATTGGCCACATTATCAATACCTGCTGTGTTGTTGTTTAACGCGCGGTGCCCGATGGCGGTATTGCCATCTGAATCGATATTGTTTAATAAGGCATAGGAACCAATGGCAGTATTCCAGCTTCCGCCTATATTGGCATACATAGACTGGTAACCCAAAGATGCATTGCCAACTCCTGTTCTGTTACTGATCATGGCACTCCTGCCTATTGCAGTATTGCTGTTGCCATTGGAATTATATAACAATGACGAAGCGCCTACAGCCGTATTATCAAATCCGGTTGTATCATTCTGCATAGAGGAATTACCTATTGCGGTGTTTGAATTCCCGGATATATGATTGAAGAGTGTGCCCTGGCCAACAGATGTATTTCCCGTTCCGGAAATATTAGCTGCCTGTGAGGCAGATCCAATCGCAGTATTGGCGTAACCGGTGGTATTTGACCAGCTGGCATAACCACCAACTGCCGTGTTAAAACCTATACTCACATCGGCACTTAACGTATAACCGCCAACAGCAACGGTTTGTATGGCTATACCGGTATTTGATTTAAAGGATTCTGTACCAATGGCGACCATTTCATCGCCGCCAATATTCCGGAGCATGGCAGAATCACCGATCGCCACATTTCTGAAGCCGATTGTATTGTTTTCAAGGGCATAGGTACCCACCGCAACATTAAAGTTGCCTGTAGTATTATCTCTTAATGCAAAATGGCCAACAGCGGTTGAATTACTTCCCGAATTAAATACCAGGGTACTATCGCCAACGGCTACATTATTATTTCCTCCCTGCCCGTTTAACATGGACCGAACGCCAACGGCCGTGTTGTTGCTGCCGGTGCGGTTGCCATACATGGCTCCCATACCCACTGCTGTATTGGTCCTTCCGGTATTGTTATAGGTAAGGGTAGCCGTTCCCAAACCGGTATTTTCTATACCGGTAAGGTCGCTGCCACTGGCGCCATAGCCCGAATTAAAACCCAGGAAAGTGTTTTCCCTGCCCCGGTTATATAATCCGGCCTGCGTACCGATTGCAGTTGCCAGTTCTACACTATCCATAAAGGCCCCGGCATAATATCCCATAACCGTATTATAAGCCAGGTTGGTGGTATTGTTGAAAGCGCCAATCATGGCACCCCTGCCTACGGCAGTATTGGCGTAAGCGCTGTCTGTAAATTCAATGGTTCCCACACCCAATGCCGTATTTTGCGAACCCCTTTTATTATACCTCAGCGATCGCCATCCCATGGCCGTATTCAGGCTTCCGCTTGAATCAAAATACATGGATTCGTAACCCACCGCAGTATTCAGCCCATCAGTTTTATGATTGACCATGGCATGGGAACCTATGGCGGTATTGGCGCCTCCATCAATATCATTCAGCAATGCATTGTAACCCATAGCCACATTGTTATCGCCATTGGCATGGTTGTACATGGCATTTACTCCCACTGCGGTATTCACCCAACCTACGGTGTCATTCCTCAGGGCGCTTGTGCCTATTGCCGTATTCCAGGATCCCCTCTTGTTATTATACATGGCCAGGAAACCCACAGCTGTGTTGTAGGTTCCCGAAGTATCGTTGCGCAAAGCGCCGGCACCAACGGCCACATGCCCGTAATAACGGGTAAGCCTCAACGCATCATTGCCAACAGCAGTATTGTCAAAAGGGTAATTTGATCCACCCGGGTTAAAGGCTTCCATCATGGCTGCATTGCCTATGGCGGTATTGTTTCCGCCGGTTTTATTATTCTGCAGGGCGTAAGAACCCAGGGAGGTGTTTGCCCAGCCGGTAGTTGCACTGTCCTGGCTGGAATAGCCGATGGCTGTGTTTGGATAAGTTGCCACCGTGTTCATAAGCGCCCTGCTGCCCACGGCAATATGCCTGCCGGTATTGGTACTTTTACTTAACGTTTTATAACCTACAGCCACATTGTCGCTGCCATAGGCAAAGGTCATTGATGAATCCCCAATGGCCACATTCCTTTTGTAAAATGCATTCCCCGGACTATTGCCATTAAAATAACCCTGCCCCAGCAAGGCATGGTAACCAACGGCCACATTGGCGCTGCCGGTATTGGCATAATACCCGCTTTGATACCCGAGGTATGTATTCTGAAGCCCCAAACTGCCGTCGGTAGTTTGTAAATAACTGTTCAGGAACCCGGCCTGGAATCCAATGGCCATATTATTATCTCGGTTGCTGTATGCCAAAGCCTCATAACCAATGCCTATATTCCGTGCTGAATCATTCCAGTACAGGGAACTCTGGCCGATGGCTATATTATTGCTGGCGCTGTCGTTGGTGCGCAGTGCCCACAAACCCAGGCCAATATTACTATTACCCTTAGACGCTGATTCCATGGCCCCGGGGCCGATGATCACGTTAACACCACCGGTTTGCATATTTCCCATCGCATAGTCGCCAATGCCCACGTTTTGCGAACCGCTGGATATATTTGATAAACTGTTGCGCCCGATGCCCACATTTACCCCGCCGGTAATGGGGCCGCTGCCAAGCATTGACCTGTAGCCGATCGCCGTATTGCCAATACCTGTTGTGTTATTGAATAAAGCACTGTCTCCAAAACCCGTGTTTTGTTGCGCCGTATTATTGAATCCCGAACCTGCGCCGATAAAATAGTTGTGCATTTTTGTATTCAGCTGACCCATCCATAAATTATTCTGGCGCAGCATCAGCGGTTTATCATCAAGGGTACCCAAAAAATTCAGGGCCGAATCGGTACCGGTATTGCCAATGGTAAGCCAGCCAAGGCCTGCATTGGCATTGGCAGCCGGGAGCCAGAGCCATGCGGTGCCGTCGTAATAATGAAAACCAATACTGTCCGGAGCGTTCTGAAAGACCAGCAGGCCGGTGGCCGGCGTTGCGATCGCATTTTTTTCTGCCTTGCTCATGCGGGGTATCAGTACGCCCTTTGCCGTGCTTTTTACATCAAGTAGGGCGCTGGGGTCGGCGGTACTGCCATCTGTGTTTACACTTAAGGATTGGGATATGGCTGTTTGATGCAGGGTAATCGCAATAGCAAAGGCAATTACCAAACGTAAATGTTTAGTCATGCTGAATATGAATTGATAAAAAATTAATTATAAAAACAGTTTCCCAGTCATACCGGATGGTTTTTTTCGGAAATTGGACAGGTGGGAGTTACCAGGGGATGTTAAAGTATAAAATTATTCCGTAACCTGCAAGCAGATCGCTGATTTATTATTAACACACTATAACTTATATGCCCGGTGTAAAATTAAACCGGGCAAACGGTTTAAAAAATACCACAAAGCGGGGGGGATTACCTGATCACGGTTACATATAAATTTTCTGTTTGTGCTGCAATATTGCCTGCAGTACCATTATTGAACCAAACAGTTACTTCATCTGCTGCTGTAACCCTTGCATATGCGATAATGGTACCGGCAAGCAGTGGTGAACCAGGAGATATTGAAACAGTTCCAAAAGTATTTGCTCCGGGAACAGCAAGAATTACAGATACTGTTCCATTTAACGGAATAATTGTAATAGCAACTCCGGACACAGTAACTTTTACAATCTCATTTAATATGGTAGCACCACCGGCAGCAGGGCCCAGCCTGAAATTTCCATTCACATCCAGGTTGGCGCCCGGTGTTGAAGTGCCAATACCAACATCAATACCTGCAGAGCCCAATACCATAGAATTACTTTGAGCAACAATTGCATTATATCCTATGGCTGTTGCATTCGTTAAATTGCCGGCACTTACATCGGCATTTCTTCCAATGGCAAGATTGTTTGATCCGGTGGTATTGTTGTCCAATGCAGCATAACCAATGCCAACATTAAAATTGCCGGAATAGTTATTATATAGTGAACCATACCCGGCCGCTGTATTAAAATTTCCGCTTGAGTCGTTGTACAGGGACAGGCCACCCAGTGCAAGATTATAACTTCCATCGGCTACACGGTATAAAGTAAAATCTCCAAAACCCGCATTGCCAATGCCTGAATCAGCTGCATAATTTGAATAAGGTGATCTTTCTCCAACACCGGCATAAGCTCCTACAAATGTATTGTAACTCTCTTTTTGATGATACCCTGCATTGATACCTACACCTGTATTATAAAACCCTTCTACATTATTTCGAAAAGCAGAAGTACCTACACCGGTATTCTGAAAACCAATGCTGTCTTGCTCCAGGGCTGATGCGCCAATGGCTGTATTATATGAGGAGCCCGAACGTTTATGTTTGAATAATGCTTCATTTCCAACTGCCGTATTAAAATTATTGGATTCACTTGTGTACATTGAACGGTAACCCATTGCTACATTTCCTATTCCCGACCTGTTATTAAACATGCCATAATATCCAACAGCCACATTGCGGATACCCGAAGTATCGTTGCGCAAAGCGAATGCGCCAATTGCTGTATTGCCAAAATAACGGGCCAGTCTTAAAGCGTCATTTCCTACTGCCGTATTTTCGCTGAGGTTTGTGCCTACACCTTCAGCTTCATACATGGCTGCATTGCCAATGGCTGTATTATTAAAACCGGTCCTGTTCCTGGTTAAAGAATAACTGCCCAAAGCGGTATTGGCATAACCTGTTGTAGCACTGTCCTGGCTCGAATAGCCGATGGCAGTATTTGGTAGGTGGCTGTGGTGTTTATAAGCGCCCTGCTGCCAAAAGCCACATGTCCGTTCATATTTATATTATTGGTGTTGGACAATGCCCGGTAACCAATACCTACATTATCGTTACCCCTGTTTGCATGCAGCGCCGAATCGCCAATGGCCACATTCCGGGATGGTGATAATCCGGTAACTGATCCACCCGGTTCAAAAATTGCCATGGCTTTATAACCAATGGCCGTATTCTGGCTGCCGGTGCCATTGCCGGTGAGGGCTGCATAACCGATCATGGTATTTTCAATTCCCTGTGTGGCGTTTGTACCATTGCGTGAGTTTTGAAAACCGGCATAGGCGCCAACAGCAGTATTGTGGTCGCTTTTATTATAAAACAGCGCTGAATATCCTATTGCTGTAGTCAGTTCTGCAGTATCGCTTAAATATGCTGAAGTATAACCCATCGCTGTATTGTTTCTGCCGCTTGAATCATTGTATAAGGCTGCATAACCAATTGCTACATTCCCCGGTCCGGTTTGATGATTATACATTGCATAACTGCCTAAACCGGTATTGAAAGAACCGGTCGAGTCTGAATATCCGCTGGCGTATCCAAAATAACTGTTCAGATCACCTGAGTTGGATAAACGGTGTGCACTTCTGCCCATAGCCGTATTGCCTGCGCCTGTTGTATTTTCACGTAAGGCGCTTACTCCTGCAGCCGTATTTTGTTCCCCGGTTGTATTTAAATACATGGCTTCATTGCCTATTGCTACATTTTTTCCGCCCGAACCAACAGATACAGGCTGGTTAAAAAACAAGGCTTTATTGCCCACTGCGGTGTTATCACTTAAATAATTTACACCCGGGTTGTACGACTGGGTGTACAGGGCAGAGTCGCCCACAGCAGTATTCCTTACCCCGGTTCTGTTGTTTTGCAAAGCACTGTTTCCGATGGCCACATTGCCGTATGCGGTTGTGTTTTCAAAAAGGGTTTTGGCACCGAGTCCGGTATTGTTTATCCCTGTAGTTATTTTTATGCCGGCACTGTCGCCGATCAGGTAATTCCCGGCCGTTCTATTCCACCTGCCCATCCAGGCATTGTTTTGCCGGAAACTAAGAGGAACATTATCTGTGGTACCAAAAAAATGGCTGTTGATGTTTGTACCTGCATTGCCCGCAGTTTTCCAGGCAATGGTATCCAGGCTGTTGCTGCCCGGGAGCCAGATCCAAACTGTTCCGTTGTAATAATGAAAACCGATGCTGTCGGGCCCGTTTTGAAAGACCAGCAAACCGGTTGCCGGTGCAGCAATGGCAGCCTTTTGGATCTTATTCATCCGGGGAACCAGCATTCCTTTATCCGTACTTTCTACATCCAGTAAGGCGCTGGCATGGGCCGGGTTGCCCGAGGTATTGATGCTCAGGGATTGTGATGCAGCGGTAACATGTACCATGGCAGCCATGCAGACCGCAGGCACCAAACGTAAAAGTTTAGTCATATAGGTTGATATAATATGAAAATTAAAAAGCTGTTACCTGTTTACAGGAAATATTTTGCGGGTACCAGGTAGATCGGGGAGATATTGGAAAACTTTAAATTATGAAAATATCCATACCAAAAAGCAATTTGATTAATAATTATTTATTAACATAATTGGTCTGAGGGCCAGTTTGAACAGCTAATTGCACCCTATGGGTTTTAAATTATTGCAAACAGGGTATTGTTAAATGGTACATTTTAATTTGGCCAGGTTCAATCCTTATCTGGCCAACATTTTTTCAATGGCATTTAATCGGGAAGTCAGATCAGTCAATTGTTGTTGTTGTTCTTTGATCGTTTCAACCAGTACAGGTGTTAAACGGGAGTAGTCTATGGATCTGTATCCTTTATCATCAGTGAACACCATTTCGGGGAAAACTTTTTCCAGGTCCTGGGCTATAAAACCGATCTGTAAGTTTTCAGAAAAATTCATGTTTGTGTATTTACCGGTATTCCATAAATAATGTACGCCTTGCAATTGCAACAGTTTGTTTAAGCTGTTTTGCAGCGGAGTGATGTTTATCTTGAACCTGACATCAGAACAGGCTGCAATGCCACCCGTATAACAGATGTTGCCAACCACATGCAGTTTTTGCGATGGGGCCGAAGTACCGATCCCTACATTCCCGTTCAGCAATTGTATGTTGCCCTGGGTACCGGAACCTGTTCCGATACCTGACCTGAATACCAGGTTTCCGCCATTGGCATTGGCTGTTGGGCAACCTACACCGACTGTTCCACCACCTTCTACCGCTATACTCGCAGCATCAGCAGAAACAAGGTTTGCACCTCCACGGATGTTTACATCAGCATGGGCATTGGCGGATAATGACCAGCAGGAGGTTGCCCCTGCTATGATATTGATATTTCCACCCGCTGTATTATAACCACTGGCGGCTGTAAGGTTAATATTGCCGGAGGGGCCCAGGTTTCCATAACCTGACCCGCCTGACGGCATATTATTGGTGGCTATGATATTAACATTGCCTCCCGAACCACCAACCGGAACATAGGGGTCACCTGCCCTAACTGTTACCGAGTAAGCGCTTCCGGTAGTAGACGGACCCGCTAAAAAAGTACCGGTACCGGTTAACCGGATATTGCCGTTGACTTCCAGTTTATCTCCCGGAGTTGCGGTACCAATTCCTACATTCCCGGTTCCCCATTGAATCACCATGGCATCATTTGCCATACCATTGTTGAGGTTGTCGAATCCCATGTCCCTGAACGAAAGATACCCGTTTGGAAGTGTAACGGACATTTTCCAGTCCCTGGCAGAACCAATCGTGTTACCGGATTGTAAAAAAACAGCACCGGTATCCATAACAGTGAAACGTGTACCTCCTCCAACATGGAGTTTTGCGGAGGGTGAATTTGTACCGATACCAACTTTTGTTCCGGTGTTATTGAATAAATTACTGCCGGATACCGACCAGTAATTGGTTCCCGGTGTAATCCCTGACCAGGTTGTACCATTAAAGAAATATAATAGGTTCAGGTCGGTATCATAAACCTGTAAACCTGTTGCAGGTGTAACGATCCCTGTTCTTTGTGCGCTCGACAAACGGGGTATTAATAATCCCTGGTTGTTGCTTTTAATATCCAGCATGGCGCTGGAATGAGCAATACTGCCATCGGTATTTATAGCAAAGGATTGTGCCATGGAATGTTTTCCGCATATTGTAATCAATACAACGGAAATTAACCGGATGTATCTCATGATGAAAATGTTTACATCAAATTTACAACCAATCAAAGCCAATGTCAATAGGTGTTCAGGAAACTTATGCAGGTTGCCCGGTTAACTTAACCCGGCATACCGGTGAAACCGCAACATAAAAATTTTTACTTCTTGCTTTACCGTAGCGGCATATTTTCATCATCAATATGCAGTAAAACCTTACCTATAAAATCAACTATGGTCTGCATGTTTTATTCCTTCACACCCGCTGGTGATATCTGCAAAAACGTTTTCTGCAATTTCATCAGTAACAGATAGTATGCATGTATAATTCAGAACACTGCTACATACCGAAGCGCTTAAGATGATCATTTTTTATATATTGAAAAGCTTACTGCAGAACCGCAATAACATAAGTAGTGGAAACAGGATCGATAGCACCGGCAGTGGTATTCCTGAACCGGATCTTAATGGTATTGATCGCCGATACCCTTGCCCAGGCAATGATGAGCCCGGGATTTATGTCGGCAGCCGGGGATACAAAAACAGCACTGTTGCTGATGCTGGTGTTGGGTACAGCTACAGTTACATCCAGTTCTGCTCCTGCAGCAATGCTGGCCACATCAATATTTTGTGTGGATTTGATCAGGGCATTGTTGATACTGCCGGCTGCGCCCAGTTTAAAATCTGCTGCCACATCCAGCCTGGCAGACGGTGCTGTGGTGCCTATTCCAATATTGGTATTGACAAGCGCACTGTTAATACCAATGATCGATCCAAGTATCATGCTGTTGCTTTGTGTGGCAGCTGCATTGGCGCCTATGGCAGTTGCATTGTTTAATCCATTGTTTAAAACAGCGGCATTATGCCCGATCAATGTATGCGAACTTCCGTTGCTGAAAAAACCTGTATTGTAACCAACCGCTGTATTAAAATTGCCAACACTCAGTGAATCCAAAGCCGATTGACCGACTGCCACATTTTGAGAATTGCCTGTTGCATTATACATGGCCCTTTTGCCCAGAGCCGTATTTGAATTGCCGCCAAATAAATTGCGCAGGGCCTGGCTGCCCACAGCCATATTATTTGCCTGGGTACTGGCAAACAAAGCGCTGTCGCCTATGGCTACGATATTGCTGCCATTGAATGCTGACCGGGCCGCCATAAATCCCACGGCTGTAACTCCGCTGGCAAAGTTGCCGGGAGCAGCTTCGTATCCTATAATGGTATTCCTGCTGCCGGAAATGTTTCCACTACCGGCGGCATAGCCAAGAGCGGTATTCCCGTTTCCCGAATTCGTATTTGCCAAAGCATTGTAACCAACTGCGGTATTGGGTAATGTGGTTGAACGGTCATTGGCCAGGGCAAAAGCACCAAGTGCTGTTTTATTGTTACCGGTGGTATCATTAAAAAGTGCGGCATACCCCATGGCCACATTGCTTGACCCGCTACGGTGATTTCTTAAAGCCCAGGACCCGGAGCCTGTGTTGCGGAAACCTAAAGAATCTGAATACCCGGCCTCAAACCCAATATAACTGTTATCATTACCCGATTTTGCCGAACGGTGTGCGCTTCTGCCCATGGCCGTATTGTTGCTGCCGGTTATATTATCATGCAGCGCCCCGGTACCCACAGCGGTATTCTCATCACCGGTTGTATTTAAATAAAGCGCTTCGCTGCCAACTGCGGTATTTTTTGCACCGTTTGTATTGTTGGTGGGCTGGTTAAAAAATAAGGCTTTGGAACCAATCGCTGTATTATCGGTAAAATAACTTATCCCGCCGTTTGAGAAAGATTGTGTATAAGCTGCTGAATCACCCAGTGCCGTATTGCGGCTGGCAGTGATGTTCCCGCGCAATGCCTGTGAACCAACGGCTATATTGCCGATGCCATTGCGGTTTGATGATAAGGTATTGGCACCAATGGCGATGTTTTGTGCAGACGAAGTATCCAGACCAAGTGCATTTACACCGATGGCTACTTTAAACGACCCGGTTTGATTGGCAAACAGGGCATTCATACCGATCGCTATATTATTATTTCCGTTACGGTTAGAGAACAGGGTTCCGGCTCCAAGCGCCGTATTGTTGAATCCGCTGGTATCCTGCCACAGTGCCAAAGCGCCAAGGGCTGTATTATTATCGTTTGCTTTATGGCTGGCCAGGGCTGAATTACCGATCGCTATATTTTGAGATCCGGTAATATTTGATGAAAGGGCACCGGAACCAAAGGCATGGTTAAAACTACCCGTTGTATTTGCAGCCAGCGCAAAACTGCCTAACGCTGTACTTGAAATTCCGGTTGTATTATTGATGCCTGAATTGCTGCCGGTAAAGAAGTTGGATGTATTC